>JBPCPB010000135.1:0-9852 GCA_050999735.1 Thermomicrobiales bacterium
AGGCGATCAGTGGTAAGTATCTCGACAAGCAGGATTTCACCGTCTATGTCCTGATGGGCGACGGCGAGATGGCGGAAGGGTCGCTCTGGGAGGCGTTCGCCTGCGCCGCGAACTACAAACTCGATAACCTGATCGGCATTGTGGATGTCAACCGCCTCGGCCAGAGCCAGCCAACGGCGTACCAGCACGACATCGGCGTGTACGCGGCGCGCGTCAAAGCCTTCGGTTGGCACGCCATCGAGGTGGACGGCAACGACATGGCCGCCGTCTGCCGCGCCTTTGATGAGGCGAAGACGATCAAGGATCAGCCGGTCGCTCTGATCGCGAACACGGTCAAGGGCAAGGGCGCACCCTTCCTCGCTGACCAGAATGGCTGGCACGGCAAGGCTTTGAACGAGGAGCAACTGAAGCAGGCCCTCCAGGAACTCGGCCCGGTAAACACCGAACTGCGCGGCGGCGTGCGCAAGCCGAAGGCCTTACGCGACACCACCCCCACCTTCAAACAGCCCGCCGCGCCGGACTACAAAGTTGGCGAGATGATCGCCACTCGCCGCGCGTACGGCAATGGCTTGAAGAAACTGGGCGACGCGAACGCGCAGGTCGTCGCGCTCGATGGCGATGTGAAGAACTCGTCGTACTCGGAAATCTTCCAGAAGGCGCACCCGGATCATTTCTTCGAGATGTTCATCGCGGAGCAGAACATGGTCGGCGTCGCGGTCGGGCTGGCGCGGATGAAGAAGCGCCCGTTCGTCTCAACCTTCGCCGCCTTCTTCAGCCGCGCCTACGATCAGATTCGCATGGGCGCGCTCTCCGAGGCGAATATGGTGCTCACCGGCTCGCATGCCGGGGTCTCGATCGGGGAAGATGGCGCGTCGCAGATGGGCCTCGAAGAGCTGGCGATGATGCGCGCCGTCCATGGTAGTACCGTGCTCTACCCGTCGGACGCGGTCGCGACCGAGCGACTGCTGACGGAAGCGGCGCAGCGGGACGGCGTCGTCTACATGCAGACGACCCGTGCCGATACACCCGTCATCTACGACAACAACGAAAAATTCCCAATTGGCGGCGCGAAAGTCGTCCGGCAGTCCGACAAGGATGCCGTCACCGTGATCGGCGCGGGCATCACGCTCGCCGAGGCGGTCAAAGCATACGATCTGCTGAAGAAAGAAGGGACGAATATCCGCGTCGTGGATGCCTACAGCGTCAAGCCGATTGACGCGAAGACGATCAGCGAATGCGCGCACGCGACGAACAACCATGTGATCGTCGTCGAGGATCACTGGTTCGAGGGCGGCCTCGGCGACGCGGTGCTCAACGTCTTCGCCACCGATCCGAAGGTCTCCGTGACGAAACTGGCCGTCACGAAGACGCCGCATTCCGGCAAGCCCGCCGAACTGCTCGCCTATGAGGGCATTGACGCGAACGGCATTGCTGCGACGGTGCGCGAACTGACGAAGTAGGGGATCATGAAAGCGACTGAACCGCCAAGACGCCAGGAACGCCAAGGAGATACAAAGAACGAAAGATTCTTTTCATTCTCTTTTTCTTGGCGTTCCTGGCGTCTCGGCGGTTCAATTCTCCTTCACCCCACGCGGTAGCGGGCGATTTTGTCGGGGTCGGGTTCGACGCCGAGGCCGGGGCCGGTGGGGGCAGCGACATTGCCGTCCGCATCCACGCGGATCGGCTCCTGCATGTACCACTGGAAATCGTCGGCGGACATGCCGGGTGGCTCGTGCAGCAGTTCGAAGTAACTGCCGTTCGGGATCGCGCAGGCGAGATGCAGGTGCGCGGCGATGCCGACGCCGCCACCGCCATGATGCGGCGCGACGCGCTTATGATGCATCTCCGCCAGCCCGGCGATCTTCCGCAGTCCGCTCATCGTCTCGGTGACGAGCGCTTCCGGTTGGAGAATGTCGTAGACATCGTCCTCGATCATCGTGCGGAACTCGTGCAATCCCCGGTTGTTCTCCCCGCCCGCGATCAGGATGTCCACCGCCACGCAGAGCCGCCGCAGGCCAGCGAAGTCGTAGCGGTCGAGCGGTTCTTCGAGCCAGTAGACGCCGAGCCGTTCCAGTTCGCGCGCCGTTTGTACCGCTCGCTCGTAGGTCCAGACCGGGCCTTCCTCCGGCTGTGGCGTACCGGGCTGCTGCGCCTGATTGGCGTCCGCGAGAATGACGAAATCGTCGCCCATCGCGCGGCGCACTCCCTCGACCTGAGCGATGTCCTCTTTGATCGTCCAGGCGTGCAACCGCAATTTCATCGCCCGCCATCCTGCGGCGCGCGCTTTCGCGGCATCCTCCGCCCGCTGTTCGCCTGAACGGACCTCGATGCAACTGGCGTAGGCGGGCACACGATCCTGGTATGCGCCCCAGAGCCGGAAGAGCGGCTGCCCGACCGCCTTGCCGATAATGTCCCACAGCGCGATCTCCGTGCCCCACGCGCCGCCCGCGTTGCGGAAGACGCGTGCGTGCTGTTCGAGCGCGAACGGGTCCTTGCCGACGAGCATCGGCTTCAAAATCCCCGTCACCTTCGGCAGATCGTGCGGAGACGCCGCGCCCCAGCCGACGATCCCCTCGTCCGTCGTCACCTTGACCAGCCCGGAACTGAGTTGCGTCCATGTCCCGCCCGGCGTCCACGCGGGCCTAATTGCCTCAGAAAAACGTGGGCCTTGCAGCCGGATCGCCTCGATGTCCGTGATCTTCATGGCGCTCTCCTGTTCCGTTGGTAGCGTAGGCTTCAGCCTGCGATCTGAGATGCAGGATTCATCTCGTGTTCCGGGACGCAGGCTGAAGCCTACGCTACCACGCTCCATGCCTCTGACATGCACAGAAGTATAGCCGTATCCGTTGGCAGATGGGGAAGAAATGGATCAGCGTAGCAGGTCCGCAATTCGTGCCACGAATCGTCGCGTCTCAACGATGAGCGGGCGCACTTTCTGTTCATCGAATACCACGAAATCCTTGTAATCGCCGTCAAGCCGCATCGCCGAGAGTTCCTTATAGAACGCTTGGAGATCATGCCCGATACGCCCGGATCACATGTCGTACTGATTTACGGAACGCCTCATATCGCCGTGTTCCGTGGTTGATGCACCCTCCTGCGCCGCCGGCGCGACAACGGAATAGAAACACGCAAAGTAAAGGCGATTGACCGTGCCATTCCATGAGTCTGCTCGTGCGAGGAATTCAGCATCACGAAGGCTCTGATGCGCACACCCGATCCGGTAATGAGTGATGTCGTTCGACTTCATGTCCACAAGGCTACCATTTCCCTTCATGCGTAGCAATCTGCTCGCGGATGAGGTGTTTCTGGAGTTTGCCGAGCGCGTTGCGGGGTAGGGCATCCACGAAATGGACGGTGCGCGGCTTTTTGAAGCCGGCCAGTTGATCGCGACAGAAGGCGATCAGCGTTTCGGTGGTGAGTGTGGGATCGTCGCGGACGACGACTGCCACCACCTGCTCGCCGAACTCGGCGTCCGGCAGGCCGACGACGGCGACTTCCGCGACACCGTGGCACTGCGCCAGCACTTCCTCGACCTCGCGCGGGTAGACATTGTAGCCGCCGCTGATGATTAACTCCTTCGCGCGCCCGCTGATCGTGTAGTAGCCATCCGCGCTGCGATAGCCGAGATCGCCGGTACGAAACCAGCCGTCTGTATCGAAGGCATCGGCGGTGGCGTCCGGCCGCTGCCAGTAGCCCGCGAAGACATGCGGCCCGCGTACCTCGATTTCGCCCGTCTCGCCGTCAGGCAACGGCTCCCACGTGCGGACATTCACGACGCGCGCCTCCTGCCGGGGGAAGGGCATGCCGACGGTGCCGGGTCGCCGCTCGCCATCGTAGGGGTTCGTCGTGTTCATGATCGTCTCGGTCATGCCGTACCGTTCGAGAATCACCTGCCCGGTCAGCGCCTGCCATTCCGCGAAGGTTTGCGGGCTGAGGGGCGCGCTGCCGGAGACGAAGAGTCGGAGCGGGCGCGGTCGCATCGCCGGATGCGCGGTGGCCTCGGCGAGCAGGCGGATGTACATTGTCGGCACGCCGAAGAAGAGGGTCAGCGGCTCGGTGCAAAGCGCGCGGTAGATCGCGGCGGCATCGAAGCGGCGGTGGAGTGTCATCGTCGCACCCGCCGTCAGCGTGCCGTGCGCGCCGACCATCAGGCCGTGCGCGTGGAAGAGTGGCAGCGCGAGCAGGAGATGGTCGTTCGCCGTCCAGTGCCATGCCTCGCGCAGCGACGTGATGTTCGCGATCAGGTTGCGATGGAGAAGCATCGCGCCTTTGCTGCGCCCCGTCGTCCCGGAGGTGTAGGCAATCACCGCGAGATCGTCGGCGAACGGGAGATTGGGTGCATAATCATACCCGCTCGCCAGGAACGCATCGAGTTTCGTGTCAACATCAACGACCGCTTCGAGATCGGGTAGATCGGCGCGCACGCGGTCGAGTTCGGCTAACCGCTCGTGATCGGTGATGCAAAGCCGCCCGCCCGCATCGCTAAGGATGTGGCGCAGTTCCACCTGCCGGTACTGCGTGTTGACGAGCACGACCACGCCGCCCGCGAGCCAGATACCGAGGTATGCCGCGAGGAAGTCCGGGCAGTTGTCCAGAAAGAGCGCGACCCGTTCGCCCGGCTCAATGCCCCACGCATTCAGCGCGCCCGCGAATGCCTCCGCCCGGCCTCGAAGCCACGCGTACGAATACGGTTTGCCCTCGAAGTGGATGCACGTTTTCTCCGGCGTCTGCCTGACATTGCGCAAGAATGCCTCGACAATCGAGCTGTTTTCGGTCGTCATCGCCCACCCATCCGTTCGATGACATCTTCCGCAATCGCCTCCTCGGCCATTCGTCGCATTTCTTCCGCGCTCGGAGGGATCATTCCGGGGGGAGGCTTGAGCGCCCCTGCTGTCCGCTCGACGATGCTCACCGGACCAACGATGTGGAGCAGACCGTCTCGAATGCACAGATCAACGCTGTCACCGGGCCTCAGGCCGAGGCATTCCAGCATTTCAGTCGGAATCCTGATTTTCCCGTCTTCGGTGATCGTCGTGAATTTCTCTTGCATATGTGCCTCCCTGCGTGTGATTCGACAGGCGTATTGTAACTCCTCTTGCAACACCGGCCCGGCAATTTGGCTGCCGATCATCATGTCTCCGGCAGTTTGTTACTATTGCCGCGAATCAAGGCAATGAATGCCGATGCAATGATACCGTTTGATGGAGAAGGATGAGTAAAAAGTATGAAAGTGCTGTTTGTCGTTCTCGACACGCTGCGGCGCGATTATCTGGAGCCGTACGGGACGGACTGGGTGCGGACGCCGAACATCGCGCGGCTGGCGGCGCGGTCGGTGGTCTGCGATAACCATTGGGTCGGGTCGCTGCCGTGCATGCCAGCGCGGCGGGAGTTCATGACCGGGCGGCATAACTTTCTCGAACGTGGCTGGGGGCCGTTGGAGCCGTTTGACGATGTGCTGCCGACCCAACTGCGCACGGCGACGCCAAGCGTCTTCTCGCACCTGATCACCGACCATTACCACTACTTCTATCTCGGTGGCGAGGGGCACAACAGCAGTTTCGACACCTGGCAGTTCGAGCGCGGGCAGGAGAATGACGCCTGGATCAGCCGCGTGGACGCCCCCGCCCTTCCTGCCAGCATGGGCCGAAATAACAATCGCCAGAACATCCAGAATCGTTTTGCCCAGCGCGCGGAGCATGAGTTTTCCGGCCCGCGCTGCATCGAGCACGCCGCTCAGTGGCTCGATGAGAACAAGGGGAGCGATCACTGGTTTCTGCAACTCGAACTCTTCGATCCGCACGAACCCTTCTACGTCGTGCCGAAATACCTCGAAATGTACGGCGAGACCTGGACCGGCCCGCTCTACGACTGGCCCGATTACGGCGTCTGCCGCGATAATCCCGAAGCGATTGCGCACATCCGCAACTGCTATGCCGCGCTCCTGACGATGACCGATCACTGGCTCGGCAGGCTCTGGGAGACGCTCGACGCACAGGATGCCTGGCGGGACACGATGGTCGTGCTGACGACCGATCACGGCTCGATGCTCGGCGAGCACGAATATTGGATGAAGAACGCGATGCCCGTCTACAACGAGATCGCGCATATCCCGTTAATCGTTCACCTCCCCGGTTCGCAACGAGCCGGGACGCGCGTCTCCGCCCTGACGCAGACGACGGACATCATGCCGACTATACTCGACTACTGCGGCGCGCCCGTACCGCCGCACCTGCACGGCACGTCGCTCCGCCCCGCGCTCGAAGCAGATACGCCGATCCACGATTCACTCATCTACGGCTACTTCGGTATGGCGCTGAACGCGACGGACGGGCGCTTTACGTATTTCCGGAATCCCGTTGCAGCGGAGACGAAGATCTATGCGTATACCGCGATGCCGACGACCTTCTACGGCTTCATGTCACGCGAGGAACTGGCGCAGGCGGAGATGGGCCGTTTCCTCGGCCATACGTATAATATCCCCGTCTACAAGGTGCCGCAGATTGGTAAGCCCCCACTCCGGCACGGCGCGACGGGCGCGTACGCGCCACGTCACGAATTATTCGACCTGACGACCGATGTCGTGCAGGAGCATCCGCTCGACGATGCCGAACAGGAACGCCGTTTCCGCGATCTTCTGCGCGCCCATCTCGCCCGTATTCATGCGCCGGAAGAGCACTTGGCGCGGCTCGGACTCTGAGGACCGGGTGGCATCGGCTTTCGCCTGTGCATCGGCGAGGAGGAGAGTGATTATCACCCGCGCATCTGGCTCATCGTGACGGACGGCGGAGCCGCCTGTATCCCACATCGCAAAGAGGAGTGAGCCTCAGGATCACCCCCTGGGCGGCACATGCCCTACCGCCATGATACTCCCCTCGCAGTAGTACAAATCGGGGTGATTGACGAGTCTCTTACTCGCATCCTCGTCTCGCTGCGCGTTCCAGAACGCCACATCTCTTTCCGGCATGCCGAACTGCTCCGCCATCTGCGCGAACGTATCCAGAAACTCCGCGAGGAACGCGTGCTCAATGGGCGGGAGGGGCGCCCATCGCTCGATCAGCGTCGTCCGCTGCCATACCGTCCGCAGTTCTGCTCGCTCCATCCATCGCCGGAGATTCCGTCCGCGCAGGACGCCCGCTGCCTGGGTCGAGTATCGCGAGCCAAGCCCCGCTTCGAGCAGGTGCCACCAGAACTCAGGCGCCATCGGGGCGAAGATCATATGCGCCACGTCCTGATCCTTGATTGCCACCACGCCGCCCAGTCGCACCACGCGCTTGAACTCATCCAGCGCGCGTACCAGTTGCGCCTCGGTCAGATACTCGGTGGTGTTGGCGCACCAGACGGCGTCGAACGAGGCGTCTGGGAAGGTGAGGTCCGTCACGCTACCGACGGCCGTCTCCACCGGGCATGGCAGCGACCAGGAAGCGATACCCGCTTCGATGGCGGCGACATTCTCGGGTGCGAGATCGAGCGCCGTGATCTGCCCTCGCGCGCCAACCTGCGCGGCGATGAGGGGCAGGAAGGCGCCGCTACCCGCGTCGAGAACGCGTCAGCCGGACTGAAGACCGACGGAGTGAAGCATCGCCTCGTACTCCGGGCGGCAGGCCTCGAAGTGAACATCGAGCCAGCCGCTCTCCGATTGGGCGCTGCCAGTTGATGTCTCACGAAGAGTTGTCAGCCTTCGTTCCTCTTTTTCCATTGTTTTCCCTCGATGCCCCTATTGGGCATAGTCTCGCTCGTGCAGGCAGCGATTATCGCGATTGCATGCTTTCCTGTCGACAACACGGGGCATTGTCGCATCAGAAATCTTACTATCGGGGTCTTGTGCTCGTAGCAGAGTCGAATGATTACTGGCTATGAGGGAAGGAACGCCGACCACAGGCATGCCGGTCTCCCTTCTGGATACGCGGAAATCCCCATGATTGCGGGGACGAAGGCGCGACAAACGGTGCCATATATGATACCATAAAATCAAACGGGGGTAAGCGGCGATGACGAAGCGAGACAAGCGAGAGATAGCGATCCGGCGCAACACCAAAAGCGTCCGCTTCGATGATCTTGACCGCGTATTGCGCGCTGCGGAGTTTACTCCCCGCAAGGAATCACGCGGCGGCAGCAGCCACGTCACCTATACACACCCGCTCATGACCGAAATCCTCACGGTGGTCATGCCACACGGCGGCGCAACCTATGTCAGGGAGTATCAGGTCAAGCATGCACTTGCCGCGATTGACGCGGTGCGCGCGAAGGAGTAAACAGCATGGTCACTGATGCGACATTCACGATCACTCCGGATGTGGAGGCGCTCGCCGTGCGCCCCTACACTGCGATCCTCACGCGCGAGGACGAGGAGTACGTATTTCGTGTGCCGGAGTTGCCGGGCCTTGTAACAGGCGGCGCGACGCTGGAAGAGGCGTACGCGCTGCTCGAAGATGCGAAGCGTGCATGGATCGCCACCGCGCTCGAATTGGGTCGGCCCATCCCCGAACCGCGCGGCGAGGATGTCTCACGCAAGAGCGGCAGGTTCAGCGTGCGCGTCGCACCGGCGATCCACGCTGCCCTCGCGGAAGAGGCGGAACGGCAGGGGGTGAGTCTCAACGATCTCGTATCGGCCGCGCTCGCCATCGTCGCGGCGCGCGGGTTCGATCAGGCCGTTCGCAATCCCGAAGGGCGGTGACGCGATGAGCGGACATCGCCCGTGGTCCGAGGTTCGACACAAGCGATCCGCCGAACGCGAGGCAGCCATCGCCAAGGACGTGCGCGCCACGCTGCGCGAGAACGCGCTCGCGCAGTTGCGCCGTCGCAATGAAATCAGTCAGGAGGAACTTGCCGCCGCCTTGGGAGTGTCGCAGGTCAGGGTGTCGAGCATCGAGCACGCGGATGCGCCGCAACTCGCGACGATGCGCCGGTTCATCGAGGCGCTAGGGGGCGAACTGATCGTGCAAGCCAGGATTGACGGCGAGGTATTCGATCTGCTCTCGACAGATTGATATAGAAAGCCCGCGCTTTCCGTGAGGGCTTTCACCTTCAACGATTGTTCCCTGCATGATTACCCGCAACGAAGATTAATGGTAGCGCGCTGCTAAGAGAGTCCAGCCGCCTTACGAAGTAATGCGGTTGCAAGAGTCATCTCATTCGCTGCTAACCGAATCTCTGCCGCTGCCTTTTGCAGACTTGCCGCGTCAACATTATTCACCCCACTTATGCAATCCCGTGCACTCTGCCCCTCATAACCGTAGGCGAGCCTAAGGTGAGTTGCAGTATCAACATCAGGGATGGGCGGAAAACTTTGCGCGGTGGCGATGTCCGCTGCCAACCTTCGACATGCCGTGAGAAGTGCCGGGAAGCTCTGATCGCCGGCCGCTTGGGCAACGGCATCGTCATCGCTCGCTATTGTCGAGATAATATACCCGTAGGACGAAATCCACGACTGAAGTGCAGTCAAAGACGTTGTTGATGTCACAGACGAAGGCGTATTCGTCGCTGTACGAATCGGTGTCTGGGTTGGACTTGCCATAGCGGTCGGCGCGATTACTGCCACTGTCCCGTTGTGATGCTCACTCACCAGATCACTCCGCACATAGCCTTGTTTATTCCCGGCCTGCACATGCACCCAACGCGTCGCGCCGTCCGGCCCAGTTGAATCTTCACCGAGTACGGTCGCGTCCGCGTTCGCATCGAGCGAGGCGATGATGGGCGCATCGGAAGCGGCGGATTGGCGTACATGTTGCTGTCCAGTGATTCTGTCACCCTAATTGTTCCGTGATTTTGTCACCCCGCTGTCGGAAGCCGCGCTTCCACGGATGATTTGCTCCCGGTTTCGCTCCGTCAACCGTCGCGGTCGCACGCTCT
>JBPCPB010000140.1:0-9422 GCA_050999735.1 Thermomicrobiales bacterium
GGGGCGCGCGGGGGAAGCGGTGTACAATGCGATTCGACCGCACCAGAGCCTGAAGATGCGTACCCCGGTTGCCTTCCTTGCCGAACAGTTCGGCATCCATCCGTAGCGGACGTACTGAACCCATACACCCCCTTGACAAATGTCCGAACAGTCTGTATATTCATGATTGTGAGGTCCCGATGACCGACGCAACCAGCCGGATACTGAAGCCGCAAGGCCGCAGGGTTCGAAATGGGGCAGAGGCTACCGGGGTCTCACATTTTTTGTGCGAGAATCCTCGATCATCTTCCGCACACGATGGCACGCCCCGCCGCCGTCAACTCTGGGCTTGCACCGTCACGCTGACGATAAAGACCGGCTCGGTCGGTTTCGACTGTGCTCCGTCCAATCCATAGGTTCGCGGTACCGCGACGATCTTGTCCAGGACATCCAGCCCATCCGTCACTTTGCCGAAAATCGTGAAAGTCCTCGCCTGCTCGTGCAGACTGTCAGCACAGAGAAAGAACTGGCTCCCGGTCGCAGTCGGATCCCGGTTTGCCATCCCCACTGTCCCCCGGTCATAGTTTAGGTTGTCCGGCACGGGGTCGTCCTTGAACGTGTAGCCCGGCCCGCCCACCCCTGCCCCGGTTGGGTCGCCGGTCTGGGCCAGCAACCCCGGCAGCACGCGGTGAAATGGCAGGCCGTCGTAGAAATGGTCATTGGCGAGGAAGACGAAGTTATTCACCGCAAGCGGCGCGATATCGGCATAGAGTTGGAGGTTTATCGTCCCCATGTTCGTGACGATCGTCGCAGTGTACTGCATCGTCGGATCAATCGTCATCGGGGGCGGGGTCAGGTAGATTTTCCCGGTCGTGACGTAGGTGACACCAAACGCACTTGTGCAATCCGTGTTGGGTTTCCGCGTCGGGGCGGCAAAGAACCGCCCGATGATAGTCACCGCGCATGTCCCGCCATTACTGAGGATCGAGTGCCCGATCCCCGCCGTCTCGACGAAGAAACTGCGCGAGAGTGTTTGTGCCGCCATCTGGCTGAACGCGGGGGGCGTGACCGGATCGTTCTCGCTCGCCAGGACGAGCGTCGGGATGTCGCTCGTCACCGGTTGGTGGTCAACCGGATTCGCCGGTTTCGTCGGCCACTGCGCGCAGATCGTGAACACGTCCCGTTCCTCCGGCATGTAGTCGTCACGAATCTCCGGCAGGAGACCCTGCGCCGCCGCTGTCGTGGCCTCCGCGCTGCCGAAGGGTGCGTAGTCGCTGCATCGGACGGAGTAGACCATCCCCGAACTCGTCGAGCCGCCGCCCGCGAGCGCCAGTTTGTCGAAGTAGGTGAGGAGCGTCGTATCGCCCGCCTTCAACTGCTCGATCAGCATTGGCAAGTAGCGTAGTCGGTACGAGGAGTAGAGCCAGCCCTGCATCAAATTCATGAACCGCCAACCATTCGTCACAGGCGATACCGACTTGCCAGTATCGGGGTCTGTGACGCTGACGGTGGCAGGGTTCGCGTCGAGTTGGGCGACGACCTGGGAGAAGTCCGCCTTCAGATTCGGGAAAGCAGTGTTGCAGGTGTCGTCAGCGGTGCAGGAGGAGAAGAGCAGATTCAGGGCACGGTCGAAACTGACTGCGTACTGCGCGTAGGAGTCCACCTGGAGCGCGGGCACGGAGTCGAGGACAACGCTATGGGCGGCTTGGGGGAAGTCGCGCATCACCGTTAGCGCGAGGCGGGTGCCGTAGGAGACGCCGAGCAGGTCGAGGTTGTCGTAGCCGAGCGCGATGCGCAGATCGTTCACGTCGGCGGCGCTCTGATCAGTCGTATACGCGGAGAGGTTAATGCCCGTGCCAACGAGCCGGTCGCGGCATTGGAAGAGTTGGTCAATGCGTTGCTGTTCACTATCGGCGAGGCTGACGTTCAGCGACGATTGCGACTGCAACTCCGAGCAGGCGAGAGAAGGCTCGGAGCGCCCCGTGCCGCGCTGGTCGAAGATGACGAAATCGCGGCTGGCGGTGAAACGCGCCGCGAACGCCGCCGTTGACGTGCCAATTGCCGCAATCCCCGGACCACCCTCCAGGTAGACGATCGGTTCGGGGGCCGGATACTGCCCCGTTGCCTTGAACCGCGTGGCCGCGAGGCGAATCGTCGGCCCGGTGGGATTGGCGTGGTCTTCTGGCACGACGACGACGCCGCACGTAACATTTGTTCCTTCCGTCTGCCCCGTGGCGAGTGGGAAGGAGCATGAGGCGGATTCAAAACGAGGAACGGTATCGGACGCGGCATCCCACGGATGAAGTACGCCGTCCGCAGCCGCACCAGCGGAAGGTGCAGCCACGGCGCGGGGAATGAGGGGAAATGAGAGCGCGACGAGGGCGAGAAGCGCAATCAGGCGATACCGGTATCTCGGTGCCATGCTTTCCTCCGCGTGTCCTGTGCCATACGCGATGGTACGCCATCGTCGCTTCTTTTTCGTTCCGGTCCAGCACGATTATACGAAGGCGCGAAATGTGTACGCTGGGAGCAGCGCGCGCAATCCATCTCGTTCGCCGCATGGCGATTACCGTGAAAGAACGGCAGTCGCTTCGATCTCGACCTTCGCCCGATCTTCCAGGAGCGCCGCCACTTGCACGAGGGTCATCGCCGGGTAGTGCGCGCCGATCACGTCCCGGTAGACGCGCCCAATCTCCTTAAGCGAGGCGCGATACTCCGCTTTGTCCGTGATGTACCAGGTCATCCGCGCGATTCGGTCCGGCGCGGTGCCCGCTTCGGCGAGCACCGCAACGATATTCAGGAGCGCCTGCCGCACTTGTCCGACGAAGTCATCCGTCTCGAACTTGCCGCGCGCATTCCAGCCGATTTGCCCGGCGACGAAGACGATCCGCCCTTCCGCGATGATCCCATGCACGTAGCCGCGCGGGTGCGGCCAGCCGGGTGGTAGCAGGGACTCCATGGCAGCCTCGCAATTCACTGTGAGACACGATCATCTTCAGCGTCGGGCAGTGTCATGCACGATCGAAGCGGCGAGACCACCAGCCATGTATCCGCTCACCGAGCGAAGGGCGTGTCGCTTCGCGGGCGAGGCGGGCGGCATCCTCCCGCTCGTTTGCCGCCTCTGCGGCCGCCGCTTCCCCACGCATCGCCTCCTCATTGCCTGTGTAGTGGTCCTGCGCGCGGTTGCGGGCGCGTTCGAGCATGCGGTTGGGGCCGGCGAGATCAATCCGGTCATCGCCGCGATACGAGCCGGGACGTTGATTGTACATGGGATACTCCTTCCGACATGCCGACCAAAACTGCCGTCGGTGCGATGCCGAACGGGGTGACCATCCCTCAGTACGATTCCGAGGATACAGACCGTACCCAGGGAGATACCATGGTGAGAGGTATTCACTTCACTATACTACGCGCGTCCACTCGTTGCAGGCGAGGGAGCGCTTGACAAATCCGCGAACTGACGGACACTCACGCCATCGGGAGAGCAAACACCCCGCGCGCCGACACGGTAGGGAGGAGCGTGCAATGGCAGTGCAGTTCGGGCCGACCGGCCATTTAGACACCTTCGCGCGGGATAATCTGCCGCCGCCCGCCGACTGGCCCGACTTCGCTTCGCCGCTCTCCTATCCCGCCCAACTGAACTGCGCCGTCGCACTGCTCGACACGATGGCGACCGGCCCGCACGGCGACCGCCCTGCCATCCATTTCGAGGGGCAGACAATCACGTACCGCGCCCTGCTCGCGGAGACGAACCGCATCGCGCATGTGCTCGCCGAGGACCTCGGCGTCGTTCCCGGCAACCGCGTTCTCCTGCGCGGCCCGAACAATCCGATGCTCGTCGCCGCCTGGTTCGCCGTCCTCAAGGCGGGCGGGATCGTCGTCGCGACGATGCCTTTGCTGCGCGCGCGGGAATTGACGGACGTGATGACAAAGGCGCGGATCACCGTCGCGCTTTGCGATGGCCGGTTCGCGGACGAGATGCAGATCGCCGCCGCACAGGTGCGCGCGAGCGATACGGGTCTCGATCCGCGCGTCCGCCTCTATCATGCCGGGGATCATCCCGACACGCTCGAAGCCCGTAGCGCAGGCAAGCCGGAGACCTTCACGAATGTCGTGACGGCGAGCGACGACGTCGCCTTGATCGCCTTCACCTCCGGCTCGACGGGTCGGGCGAAGGGAACGATGCACTTCCACCGCGATGTCCTGGCGATCTGCGATTGCTTCTCCGCGCATATTCTCCAACCGATAGCGGATGATGTCTTTTGCGGCACGCCGCCGCTTGGCTTCACCTTCGCGCTCGGCGGGCTGGTGCTCTTCCCCTTCCGCGTCGGCGCGTCCACTGTGCTGATCGAGCAGCCAAGTCCGGACGGCTTGCTCGATGCAATCCAGCGGTATCAGGTCAGCATTCTCTTCACCGCGCCGACGATGTATCGCCGCCTGACGGGCATGGTCGGTGATTACGATCTCTCCTCACTGCGGAAATGCGTCTCGGCGGGCGAGACATTGCCATTGCCGACGTACGACGCCTGGCTGGAAACGACGGGAATCAAACTGATTGACGGCATCGGCGCGACGGAGATGCTGCACATCTTTATCTCCGCCGCTGGCGACGACATCCGCCCCGGCGCGACCGGCAAACCCGTTCCCGGCTATCAGGCGCGCGTCGTGGATGACGACGGCAGTCCCCTGCCGCCCGGCAGCGTCGGGCGGCTCGCCGTGCGCGGCCCGACCGGCTGCCGCTATCTCGATGATCCCGAACGGCAGCGTACCTACGTGCACAACGGCTGGAACCTGACCGGCGATGTCTACCGGATAGACGCGGATGGCTACTTCTACTATCAGGCCCGCGCGGACGACATGATTATCTCCTCCGGCTATAACATCGCCGGGCCGGAGGTTGAGAATATCCTGCGCGAGCATCCAAAGGTGCAGGAGTGCGCCGTCGTTGGCCTCCCGGACACCGCGCGCGGCCACCTCGTCGCCGCCTTCGTTGTGCTGCGCGACCCGGCAGAGGCGAAACCGGAGACCGTCACCGAACTGCAAGAGTTCGTCAAAGCGGAAATCGCGCCCTACAAATATCCCCGCGTCATCGAGTTCGTCACCGCCCTGCCGTACACGGAGACCGGCAAACTGCAACGCTTCCGCCTCCGCCAGACCGGGGATGAAACGGAAAGCGATTGAACCGCATGCATGCGGTTCAATCGCTTTCCAAAGGAGTTGTGGCGGATGGAGGTCGGGGTTGGGCTGCCGAATACATTGAAGGGAGCGACGGCCGAACTCGTGCGGGCATGGGCGTGCGCGGCGGATCGAGGGCCATTTGCCAGCCTCGGCGTCTTCGACCGGCTCGTCTACGACAGTTACGACGCGCTGACGACGCTCGCCGTTGCCGCCGGGTTGACGACGCGCATTCGCCTCGCGACGACGGTGATGATCGGGCCGGTACAAAATGACGCATTGCTCGCCAAAGCCGCCGCGACCGTAGACGCGCTCTCCGGTGGCCGCCTGACGCTTGGCCTCGCCCTCGGCGCGCGCAAAGACGATTACGATGCCGTCGGGGTGGATTACCATACGCGCGGACGTCGCCTGAGCGCGCAACTGGCCGCGCTGCGGTCGCAATGGGAGGACGCGCGCATCGGCCCGCGCCCGGCGCAGCCCGGCGGACCGGAACTGCTCGTCGGCGGCCTGAACGACAGCGCTTATGCGCGCGCCGCGCGGTACGCGGACGGCTACATCCACGGCGGCGGCCCGCCGCGCGCCTTCGCCCTCGCCGCCGACAAGGCCCGTGCCGCGTGGGCCGACGCCGGGCGACCGGGCCAACCGCGCCTCTGGGCGATGGGCTACTACGCCCTCGGCGCGGACGAAGCGGTAGCTGGTACGCGCTATCTACTCGATTATTACGCCTTTACCGGCCCCTTCGCCGAACGGATCGCCGCCGGTCTGCTCACCACGCCGCAGGCGATCATCCAATTTATCCGGGGCTACGCCGAGGCCGGCTGCGACCATCTCGTCCTCTTCCCCACCACCGCTCACCTCGACCAACTCACCCGCCTCGCCAATGTCCTGGGGTGAAACTGGACGAAACCGGGTACGAACCGCAGAGACGCAGAGGACGCAGAGAGGAAAAAAGAATGGGATTGATACGAGAAAATGCGTTTACCAACGATCTGTTTCTCTCACCTTTCAATCTTTCTCTTTTCTCTCTCTGCGTCCTCTGCCGGGCGCCCTTTGGGCAGCATGCGGTTCAATCGCTTTCTCCCCATCAGGCGGCACGCGGATGAAGGTGAGTGTCCTTGGGGGCGGGCCGGCGGGATTGTATGCGAGTTTGCTTCTCAAGCAGGGACACCCGGCGTGGGAGATTGCCCTCCACGAGCGCAACCCGGAGGGCGCGACGTATGGCTGGGGCGTCGTCTTCTCCGACCGGACGCTGACCGCCCTACGCGAGGCCGACCCAACGACCTATCGCGAGATTACCGACGCCTTCGTGATCTGGGACGCGATTGACGTGCAGGTCAAGGATCAGTTGATCCGCTGCGAGGGGCATACCTTCGCGGGGATCGCGCGCCGCCACCTGCTCGACATTCTCCAGCGCCGGTGCATTGCGCTCGGTGTTGCCCTCCATTTCGATACGATCATTGACGACCCGGACACCTTGCGCCAGGACGCCGATCTCCTGATCGCGGCGGACGGCGTCAACAGCATCACCCGCCACCAACATGCCGATGCCTTCCGGCCACAGGCAAAACAGGGAGCGACGCGCTTCATCTGGTTCGGTACGGACAAACTCTACGATGCCTTCACCTTCATCTTCAAGGAGAGCGCGTACGGTCTCTTCCAAGTCCATGCCTACCCATTCGACGCAACGATGGGCACCTTCATCGTCGAGTGCGCGGAGGAGACATGGCAGCGCGCGGGCCTGACGGAGACCGATGAGGCGGCGAGCGTCGCCTTCTGCGAGACGCTCTTCGCGGAGCATTTGGCGGGGCGACATCTGCACTCGAACCGCTCGCACTGGCTGCAATTCGTCACACTCAAAAACGCGCGCTGGTCGCATGAGAACATCGTCCTGCTCGGCGACGCGGCACACACGGCGCACTTCTCGATTGGCTCAGGGACAAAACTGGCGATGGAGGACGCGATCGCCCTCGCGACCGCCTGCGATCAGCATGCCGATCTGCCGACCGCGCTCCGGGTGTACGAATTGGGCCGCAAGCCGCGCGTCGAGACGATCCAGCGGGCGGCGGCAGAGAGCCAGCGATACTTCGAGCATGTCAGCCGTTATCGCCATTTCGCGCCGTTGCCATTCGCCTTCAACCTACTCACACGTAGTGGACGAATCACCTACGACAGCCTCCGACAGCGCGATCCCTTCTTCATCGGCGATGTCGAACGCTGGTTCGAGACGGCGGCGCACGCGGCAAACGGCAATGATGATGCGGCTTCCCCGCTCGTCTCCCCGCCCGCCGTCTTCACGCCGCTCCGCTTGCGGGATATGACGCTCGCAAACCGACTCGTCCTCGCGCCCGTCTCAGGCTATGATGCAATCAACGGCCTGCCTACCGAGCGGCATGCGGATAGACTAATCGCGCAAGCATGCGGCGGCGCGGGACTGCTTCTCACTGAACCCGTTGCGGTCGCGGCAGACGGCCGGATCACGCCCGGCGACACAGGCATCTATCGCCCAGAGCACGCCGACGCATGGGCACGGATCGTCGCGGCGGTTCACAACGCATCAGCCGCGAAGATCGCGCTGCATCTCAATCATGCCGGGCGACGGGGTTCGACGCGGCCGCGTGCCGAAGGCCTGGACAAGCCGCTCCGCGACGGTAACTGGCCGCTCCTTGCCGCCTCCCCGATCCCGTATGGCCCCGTCAACCAGGCGCCGAAGGTGATAGATTGTGCCGACATGGAGCAGATGTGCGCGGCATTCGTTGCGGCGGCGAAGCAGGGCGCGCAGGCTGGATTCGACCTCCTGCACCTAAATATGGCGCATGGCTATCTGCTCGCCGGTTTCCTCTCGCCACTGACGAACCGGCGCGAGGATGTATACGGCGGCGCGCTGGAGCGTCGCCTCCGCTTCCCGCTCGCCGTCTTCGATGCCGTCCGCGCCGCCTGGCCCGCCGAAAAGCCGCTCATCGTCGCCCTCTCCGCGACCGACTGGGCGAAAGGCGGAAACGAACTCGCGGACACGGTCACGATTGCCCGCATACTGAAGGAGCACGGCTGCGATTTGATCGCCGTCCACGCCGGGCAGACGACAATCGCCAGCCAAGCCATCTACGACTTCGAAGCGTTCGCCGGATATAGCGACGTGATCCGCAACGATGCGGGCATCCCAACGCTCGCGACTGCCTACACGACGACGACCGGCCAGGCGAATACGCTCCTCGCCGCCGGGCGCACCGATCTCTGCCTATTCAACCCGCCACATCAATAAGCGCGAATTTCCGGGTGGTAGCAGGCTTTCCAGCCTGCCTTCCCGCCACAGCAGAATGGTCATCTACTGAGATGACAGATCGGAGGAGACAGCAGGTGGAATACGACTTCGATTACGCGGTTCGGGATGGTATCGCGACCGTCACGTTCGACCGGCCCGAGGTGCTCAATGCGCTCACCTTCGCGATCTACGCCCAGTTCCGCGATCTGCTCGAAGCGCTGCGCTATGACGATGCGGTGAAAGTGCTCGTCCTGACCGGGAGCGGCGACGGCTTCTGCTCCGGTGGCGATGTGCATGAGATCATCGGCGCACTGTTGAAGCGGGATATGAAGGCGCACCTCGACTTCACGCGGATGACGGGCGCGGTCGTCGCGAACATGCGACTGCTCGACAAACCGATCATCGCCGCCCTCAATGGCACGACTGCGGGGGCGGGGGCAGTGATCGCCCTCGCTGCTGACCTCCGGCTCGCCGCCGACCATGCACGCATCGCCTTCCTCTTCACGCGCGTTGGCCTGACGGGCGCGGACATGGGCGCGGCCTACCTGCTCCCCCGGATCGTCGGGCAGGGACGCGCGCTCGAACTGCTCTTGTTCGGCGATAGTATTGACGCGCCGACGGCGGAGCGCTATGGCCTCGTCAATCGCGTGCTGCCGCCGGAAGATCTTCTACCGACCGCCTACCAGTGGGCGGAACGGCTGGCGAATGGCCCGACACTCGGCCTCTCGATGACCAAGCGGATGGTGAATAACGAGTGGAACATGGACCTGCTTTCTGCCATCGAGGCCGAAGCGCAGGCGCAGGCGCTCCTCCTGATGGGAGAGGATCACCGGCTCTTCTACGAGGCGTTCCTGGAGAAGGCGAAACCGACTTTCACCGGCCACTGAACGTAGTAGCGCAGGCTTATGAACAATTAGCGACTTAATCCGGTCATTGCTGGGTGGTGGGGGGGGGGGCGGGCGGATGGGGGGCGAAAGGGAGGAGGGGGAAGAAAAAGGGAAAGGGGGAT
>JBPCPB010000192.1:0-5577 GCA_050999735.1 Thermomicrobiales bacterium
CCGTGCATCCGCCGTTTGCGCTCGGCGCGCTCAAGAAACTCGCCCAGTGGCAGGCGACGGAGATGGACGACTGGCGCGATGCCGAGCCGGGGAAGATTCCGCACGAACTCCGATTCGGCGAGTTGGCGCATTTCAAGCAGGTGCCGCACACACCCTATTACGGCACCGCCGACGCCACAATTCTCTACCTCATCGCGCTGCACGAGGCTTGGCGCTGGCTGGGTGACGCGGCAATGCTGCATGAATTCCGCCCCGCGCTCGACGCGGCGCTCGGGTGGATTGATCGGTACGGCGATCTCGACGGAGACGGTTTCCAGGAATACTGCTCGCGTTCCGCCCTCGGCTACCACAACGTCGGCTGGAAGGACAGCGGCGATGCCGTCGTCTACCCGGACGGGACGATCGTTGATCCGCCGATCGGCTTGTGCGAGTTGCAGGGATACGTGTATGACGCGAAATGCCGCGTCGCGGAGTTGATGGAAGAGGTGTGGCATAAGCCGGAGCGCGCGGCGGCCTTGCGGCAGGAGGCGGCGGACCTCAAGCGCCGGTTCAACGCGACCTTCTGGATGGAGGAGGAAGGCTCGTATGCCTACGCGCTCGGCCCCGACAAGCAACTCGTGCGCACGATTGCCTCCAATCCCGGGCATCTCCTCTGGTCCGGCATCGTGGACGACGACAAGGCCGCGCGCGTCGTCCAGCGGCTTCTCGCGCCAGACATGTTCAGCGGCTGGGGCATCCGCACCCTCTCCGCCGCCAATCCCGCCTATAATCCGTTTTCGTACCAACTCGGCTCGGTCTGGCCGCACGACAACGCGATCATCGCCGCCGGATTCAAGCGCTACGGCTTCGCCGCCGAGGCGAATCTCGTCTCGCATGCGATCTTCGACGCCGCCGCACGGTTCCGCAACTACCAACTCCCCGAACTCTTCGCCGGGCTGCCGCGCGTGCCGGGGAGTTTCCCGGTGCAGTACCCCGGCGCGAATATCCCGCAGGCATGGGCGGCGGGAAGCGTCTTCCAACTGATTACCGCGATGCTTGGTCTACGCGCGGACGCCCCGAATCGCACGCTGATGTTGATCCGGTGCTGCCCGACTGGTTGCCGGACATCGAATTGCGCAACCTGCAAGTCGGCGGCAGCCGGTTGAGTCTGCGCTGCTGGCGCGAGGGCGACCGGACCGCTTGGAAGGTCTTCGATGCCGAAGGCGACCGATGCGCGGTCGTGCATGAACCAATGCGTTATACTCTTTCACGGTAGCCGTAGCGTCACAGAATATCCATCGGTAGCGGAGCGCGAAGGAGGGATCGAGGATGTTCACACCATCAGCGACCGTGCAACGGATCATCGCCCAATCGCAACGCCCCGCCACTCGACCCGGTCCGGGCAGCATTTCTCTATCGTCAGGTGATCCCGACTTCCCAACTCCCGACTACATCCAGCACGCGCTGATCGAGGCGATTCAGCAGGGCTACACCCACTATGCCGATGGTCAGGGCGACCCGCACCTTCGCCAGGCGCTCGCCGAACGAGCCGCCCAGACGAGCGGACAGACCGTCGAACCCGGCCAGGTCGTCGTCACGCACGGTGGCAGCGCCGCACTCTCCGCCGCGCTGCTCGCGACGATCAACCCCGGCGAGCGCGTGCTGCTGCCGGAGCCGACGTACTCGCTCTACGCCGACCTCCTGCAATTGGTCGGCGCACAGCCCGTCTTCGTCGCCTCGACCGCCGATTTCCATCTCGACCTCGATGCCATCGAAGCGGCGGCTGACGGCGTGAAGATGATCATTGTCTGCCACCCATGTAATCCGACCGGCGTCGTCTATCGACGCGATGAATTGGAGGGGATCGGGCGGATTGCCGCACGGCATGACCTGCTCGTCCTTTCCGATGAAGCGTATGACCATATCGTCTTCGACGACCGGCCGTTCGCCTCGACCTTGGCAATCCCGGCACTGCGCGATCGGTTGATCTATTGCCAAACGTTTTCGAAGACGTACGCGATGACGGGCTGGCGAGTCGGCTATCTGATCGCGCCCCTGCCAATTGCGCAGGCCGCCGCGCGGATGCACCGGACGATCAATGGCCCGATGAACGCGGCGGTGCAGCGCGCGGCGCTCGCCGCCGTGACGACCGAGACGGACTGGCCGGAACGGATGCGGCGGGAATACGAGGCGCGGCGCGAGTTGGCCTTTGAACTGCTCGCAGGCTGCCCAGGCGTGGCGGGCAATGCACCGGAGGGGACGTTTTACGCTTTCGTCCGCTACGATGCCGATCTCCCCGCGCAGGAGGTCGTCGCAGCGGCGATGGCGCGCGGCGTGGCCATCCGGGGTGGGACGGAATACGGCCCGAGCGGCCAGAACCACATCCGCATCGCCTTTTCGAGCAGCCGCTCCGACCTCCAGGAGGGCGTGCGCCGCCTCCGGTCGCTCTTCACGGAGATCGGCCAACGCTAGCGGGAAGACTTTCAAGGGTGGCCTTCGTCGCGCGCGGGACGGGCGTCGCCGCCGGAGTGCGTGCCGCCCGCGTTCATGGCGAGGTTGCCACCGTCCATGGCGATCACACTCCCGGTCACGAACGCGGAGGCATCGGAGGCGAGAAAGAGCGCCACGCCTTTGATGTCATCCGGCACCCCCAGTCTGCCAATCGGAATGCCGCCGAGGAAGTTCTCACGCAACCCCGGCGTCGCGTCCATCCGCTCGTCGAAGGCTGGGTTCGTGATCTGCGCGGGAGCGATCGCGTTGATGCGCACGCCGCGCCCCGACCATTCCGTACTCAACTCGCGCGTCATCTGGACAACGCCGCCCATCGCGACGCTGTAAGCGAAATTGCCACGCCCGAGCGCGCTGATGCCGCCGATGGAGGCCATATTGATGATGCTGCCCTTCCCGGCCCGCAGCATGCGCCGTCCACCCTCCTGGCAGGAGCAGAACTTGCCAACCAATGCTCCTCGCAGCACTTCCTGAAACTTCTCGATCGGCAGGTCTTCGGGGTGGTAGAGGTGATTGTTGCCGGGGATGTTGGCGAGGACGTCAATCCGGCCGAATTCCCGGTCGAGCCGTTCATACATGCCGCGGATTTGCGCGATGTCGGAGACATCACAGACGACGGGGATCACCCGCCGCCCCAGCCGCTCGATCTCTCCCGCCGTGCGTTCGAGCGTCTCGGCGCGATAATCGCAGACGAGCAGGTCGGCCCCGGCTTCGGCGAACGCCATGGCGGTGGCCCGCCCCATATTCTGCCCTGCCCCGGAGACAAGCGCGACACGCCCGGTCAGGTCAAACAGTTCGAGCACCATGATTTTTCTCCATTCCTCACCCCCGGCCCCTCTCCATCGCTCTGAGATCACGGAATCGAGAGGTCCGTTTGGCGATGGAGAGGGGAGGAGAAGGGTTTGCTTTCAAACAGCCTACCGTCGGTCAACGATCACTTCGCCCGCCTGGATGACCATTGCGGGTTCGTGCAAAAGACCGAGATCGGTGGTCGAGTCGCCATGTACGGCGAGTAAATCGGCGGCGCATCCCGTCGCGATGGTGCCCGCGATCCCATCGAGTTGGCATGCCTTTGCCGCCCGACCCGTGGCGGCGTGGATCGCTTCCAGTGGCGTCATCCCCGCGCGCGCCAGCAACTGCAACTCCTTGTAGAAGTCACCGAATCCCGTGTAGCGCCATCCGGCGTCGTTGCCCGCCACGATCGGCACGCCGAGGTCGTGGAGGTGGCGGATATTGGCGATGCTCTCGTCGTTCCGGTGCGGCGTCAGCGTCACAATCCGCGTCTCCTCCGGCGTGGCGATCCCCTGCGTGTACCGTTCCTGCATGACCGCCATCGAGTCCACCATCACTTGCAACGTCGCCGTGACAAAGACGCCGGACTGCGCGACACGCGCGGCGACGCCGTCGTCGTACTGCCACGTCGTGTCCGGCGCCATGAAGGAGCAGTGCTCGATGTGGTCGGTGCCCGCGTCGAGTGCCCGCGTAATGGACTCGGTGGCGATGCAGTGGCATGATGCCCGTTTGCCGATCGTATGCGCCTCGTTAATTGCGGCGCGCATCTCGTCCACCGTATACGAAGGAAACTGTGAGTAGGTGCCGACTGTGCCGCCGCCCGACGCCATGATCTTGATGAAGTCCGCACCCTCCTTGAGCATCTGACGCGCGGCGAGGCGCATGCCCTCCACGCCGTCAGCCTCGCCGCCGAAGTAGCGGCAGTGGCCACCGGTGATCGTCAATGCGCGCCCGCTGAGGATGAAGCGGGGGCCGGGCACGATCCCGGCGCGGATCGCATCGCGCAGGCGGAACATGAGCGTGCCCTTGCCGCCGCAATCGCGGATCGTCGTCACGCCGGAATGGAGCGCGGTGAGAGCGTTGGCGTGCGCCTGCAAGAGGAGCAGTTCGTCCGGGAGCGCCATCCACTGCGCGAATGGCGTGCCGTCGCCCGGCAGGATGGTGTGGGTGTGCGCGTTGATCAGCCCCGGCATGACCGTGTATTCGCCGAGATCGAGCACCGTCGCGCCGCGCGGCGCCTCGTGCGCCGGATCAACGCGCGTGATGATGCCATCTTCGATCGTCACAGCGACATCGCGTTGCGGCTCTGTGCCCGTCCCATCAATCAGCCACCCCGCCCGCATCACCGTCACGCCGCCCGCATCAGTTCCGCTCATTTTCGCCCCCTCATTGCGTGGCCATAATGATCGTTGAACACATTGTAGCGCGTTACGCCGCTTTGCTCGTCAGATCGCCGCGAGTGTTATGAGAAGCCCTCTACCAGATAGGTGTCGCGAGACATAACCGCCGCACGTACGGTACAGTACGCGTGGAGATGGGGGGCGGTATGGGAATCGAGGTGGGTATGAGCGATCAAGCGGTGGATTTGCGAACCTTTCTCGACCGGCTGGCGTCGGACGCGCCGACACCGGGTGGGGGTGCGGCGTCGGCATATGTTGGCGCGCTCGGTGCGGCGTCGGTAGCGAAGGTGGCGGCGGTCAGCGTCGGCAAGCCGAAATTCGCGGCCCACGACGCGGAGTTGCGCGCCCATCTCGATTATCTCACCTCGCTGCGCGACCGCTTCCTCGCACTCGC
This sequence comes from Thermomicrobiales bacterium, assembly GCA_050999735.1. Classification (GTDB taxonomy): domain Bacteria; phylum Chloroflexota; class Chloroflexia; order Thermomicrobiales; family JALYUS01; genus JALYUS01. The sequence continues at coordinate 5,074 of JBPCPB010000192.1, forward strand.
GGCGGAAGATGCGTCCGCGTTCGCGACCTTCATGCAGGCATACCGTCTCCCGAAAACGACGGACGCGGAACGCGCGGCGCGGGCGGCCGCGTTGCAGGAAGGGATGCGCCAGGCGGCTGCGGCGCCGCTGCGCATCATGGCGGCGGCGCGCGACGTGCTGGACGCGGCGGAAGCAATCGCGATCACGGGCAATCCGAACGCGCTCGGCGATTGCGGTGCGGGCGCGGCGATGGCGGTCGCGGCGATGCGCGTCTCGCTTCTCAATGTCACCGCAAATATCGCGGGGCTTGTGGACGGCGCCGAAGTGGCGGGCTACCGGGCGCAACTGCACGACCTGATGGATGGCGTCACCGAGCGCGAGCGGGCGCTGCTCGAGACGATTCGCCGTCGCCTCGCCGGTGAAGTCGCATGACCTCGACGCAATCACCGGCCCGGGATGTAGCCGCATCGGGCGCGCGGATGCTGCTCGGCAAGCCCGTTGCAGCGGCAATCACTGAGGAAGTG
>JBPCPB010000270.1:0-14815 GCA_050999735.1 Thermomicrobiales bacterium
CGGGACAGCGGTGGCGATCAATGTCAGACGGGTGATCGACTGGCGCGATGCGGTGCCCCGCGCGCAGACGCGCTGCTCACATTTCGCGACGTTGGCGTTGGTGGCATGATTTCGCCAACGGTATCCCACTGGGTAGTGTACTGACGATATGAGAGGATAAGAAAGATGTCAAAGGACGAGCGGCGCGAAGATGCGGTGAAAAATGAGCCGGGACAGGACATGGCGAGCGCCGAAGCTGCCAGTCGCGTCGGGCGGATGATGCCGATTGACCCTGGCGTCGGTGCGGGCGGAACGATTGTCAGCGATGCAACGACTGGCAACAGCGACGTTGCATCGGGCGGCGATAGTCCGACCGAATGGGGCGGCGGTACGATTACCACCGGCCGCGCGGGCGTTGTTGACCCGACTGACGATACGCCGCTCAACGAACGGCGCAACGACGCCCGCGATCCGGATGCGATACGCGGTACCGACGGTCCGTAGGTTGGAGAGACGATTCCGCCGCGCTCGTGGGGAACGCGCTACCCGGCGTCGCCAATCAATTTCCGCACATCGCGCAGGAGATCGTCCAGCCGGAACGGCTTTTCGAGCACTTCGCAATCCATCTCGCGTAACTGGCGGCGTTTCCAGCGCAAGAACTGCGTATCCGCCGAGCAAACAATGACGGGGATATTGGTGGTCATCGGATCAAGCCGAACCTGTTCGAGTACTTTCCAGCCCTCGTCGGGGCTTTGCAAGCGGATATCGAGGATGACGAGATGTGGCCGTTCCCGCTTGATGACGTGATACGGATTGTCGTTGCGATTCCAGATCGTCGTTTTATAGCCCTCTTCGTCGAGCAGATCCTTCATCAGTTCCATGTACGTGGCGTCGTCATTGACGATTGCGATGCGTTGTCTTGGCATGATTCCCTCTCTTGCCCGCACCGGCACGGGTACGGAATTCTCGCAATACACGTCGCATCGTGTCGGATCGAGGGTGACATCAAACATCAGGCGGATGCTCGGGAAACTGCTCCGGCAAATGCGTATGCCGCCGCTCGTCTCGCATGATCCGCGCTTCAATCTCAGCGACCTCATCCCTGATCCTGCCGAGTGCGTCCGTTGCAATCGAACAAAGGTGCTGTGCGGGAGGAAATGATCCGACCTTTCGGCACAGGTGCTCGACAGCGAGGAACGCTACCGTGAGATGGCGTCGGATGGCGCGCAATGCGCGACGCGTTTCTGCTCTCTCAGGCTCATCCATACCAATGCCGCCTTCTGGCTCCCGAATAGGCCATTATCCTTTCTTCTATGCAATCTTGTGGCCAGCATATTTGTGCGGCGGAAGAGCCAACAGCACGGACGTTGCCACGGCGCGTCCGCTATGGTCGCCCCGCGTTCGCGATGAGCCGGATCAACCCCAGCGCGCCGAGCGGCACGATCACCACCGCAACCGCGATGCCGATCAACGTCTCGATGACTGTCCCCCGGTCCGGGCCACTGCCCGTGTCCACGGGCGGCAGGGCCGATGGCGCGGCAACATCGGAAGCCGTCGCTGCGGTTGCGGAAATCGCCGGGATGGAGACCGACGATGCACCGGGCGCGACACTGCCGGACACGGCCGTCGGGACAGGAGCGGCAGCCGACCCGATCGGCCCGGCGGTGGCGGCCTGTGCGACCAGGGATGGCGGCGGGGCAGCGGAGACAACACCGACCAGGGCGACCATCGCCACGGTCATTAGAGCGGTAGTAATGGCGAGGGCGATGATACGGGGCAATCGTGCGTGCTGCATGCGTTGACTCCCTCCGACGCGATGATCCGTGCCGTAATTGACTAGCCGTTGAGGAGCGGTCAGGCCGACGATGCCGCATAAGGCAGAGTGAGGATGAAAGTGCTGCCCTTGCCAAGTGTGGATTCCACGGTCATCGTTCCCCCGTGCGCCTCCACCAGTGACTTGGCGATATACAGTCCCAATCCCAGTCCCTTGATGCTCCCTGCCTGTACGTTCTCCGCCCGGTAGAAGCGGTCGAAGAGGCGGGGCAACGCCTCCGCCGGGATGCCGATGCCCCGGTCGCTCACCGACGCCCGCGCCTGGTCGCCGCAGTCTTCAACGCGCACGACGACTTCATCATCCTCCGGGGAATACTTGATAGCATTGCTCACGAGGTTCTGGATGACCTGGCAGATGCGGTCGGAATCCCACCAGCCGATGATCGGACGGTCGGGCAGTTCGACACGGACCCGATGGCGCTCGGCCACGTCCTCCGCCTCGTCAACGCACTGGCGCACCATGTGAGTAAGTTCTACCTCGCTCTTGTGCAGTTCAAGCCGGTGGGCGTCCAGCCGCGACACTTCCAGCACGTCGTTCACGAGACGATCGAGCCGCTCCGCCTGTGCGACCATGACCGCCATGGATCGTTCGTTATACGCCTTGCGTCGTTGCATCAGGCTGGCGTACCCCTTCAGCGCGGTCAGCGGCGTGCGCAGGTCGTGGGCGACGATCGCGAGGAAGTCTTGCTGCTGCTGCTCATGCGCGCGCCGCTCGGAGATGTCCCGCGCCACCGAGATAAAGACGTTCCCGGTCGGCAGGTCCACCGCTGTCGCCCGCACCTCCACAGGAACGAGCGCACCGTCTTTGCGGCGCAGGTGCAACTCACCCCGCCAAAGGCCCGTCTGCGTGAAAGTTTTGTACTCCGCCTCGGTCCATCCCCGTTCCGCCGCGACCACGTCAGGAACAGACAGGAGCAGGAGTTCGTCCCGGTCGTAGCCCAGAAGGAGCGTGGCGGCGGGGTTCGCGTCGCGGTAGCGCCCCTCAGCGTCGGCAAGCAGAATCGTGTCGGGGACGTGCTCGAAGAGGCTGCGGAAGCGGGCCTCGGCGGCCTGCGCGTCGCGATAAAGCCGGGCGTTGTCAATAGCGATGGCTGCCCGTCGCCCCAGTTCCTCCGCGAAGGCGAGGTCGTCAGGCCCGTAAAGCCATTCGTGCGACGACGAGACAAAGGTAATCGTGCCCAGCACCCGCCCTCGGGCAATCAACGGGACGAGCATCGAGGAGGCAAGACCGAGCGCGCGCAGCATGGCGAGATGGTCGGCGTCCTGCGCTCCGGCGACCAGTGACGCATCGGGAATCTCGTGCAGCAGTTGCGACTGCCCGGTCCGAATTGCGGCGGCGGCCCCGTAGGGCGCATCGGGGTCGGCGGGATAGCGGCGGCGATGCTCGTGGGCGAGCGCGATTTTCTCCGGGTCAACGTGCGCGAGGGCGAGGAACTGTGGCATACCGTCCGCATCGGCGATTTCGACCGAACACCAATCCGCGACGCGGGGCACCGCCAGCCGGGCAACCCGCTGGAGGGTCGTCTCATAGTCAAGCGACTCGGCGAGGGTGGCGCTCGCGTCGGCGAGGAACCGACTGGTTATTTCGGCCCGCCGCTGCTCGGTGAGGTCCCGGAAGACACTCACGGCGAACTGAACCGTCCCCTCCGCATCCAGGACGGGCGTGGCGTTGACCATGGACCACCGCTCATCATGGCTCCCGCGTACCCGTGTTCGCAGCACGGTCTCGGCAGCGGGCATCCCGCCAAAAACGCGCTGGGCGGGGAGGTCGGCGACGGGGAATGGCTGCCCGTTTTCATCAAACAGGCCGAATCTGTCGAGCACATCGCCAATCGGTGTGGCCTGCATCTCTGCCGCTGACGCGAAGCCGCAGAGGCGTGCGCCCGCGTCGTTGACGAAGACGATCGCGCCGCTCCGATCCTGCACGAGGATGCCGTCGCTGACCGACTGGAGAAAGGCGGATAGATAACCGAGCGCGCCACGCAACTCCTCGGCGGTCAGGCGCGACACCCCGTTCTCCGTCGCACTCCCGTCGTTCCCCATTTCGCCCTCTCCACACACATTCCCCGAACGGAAACAAAGCGGGATGGTGACATCTCGCTCGTCGGCATGATACCACGCGACGAGGTGAAGGGTACGCACGGGCGCGGAGGGTGCTGGCCGTTATTGACCGCGCGTTTCTCTGAGGGAGCGTGACGGCTGCCTCTCTGCCTGCTCCTCCGGCTGCCGTGGCGCTTGCCCTAATCGTCCGGCCGCAAGACGGGGGAGAACGAGATGCAGCGCGATGCCAAATCCCGCCCAGCGCGCTGCCTCCACGCCGAGGAGCAGGTCCTCCTGTAGCCGCGACCACCGCACCGGATGTCCTTCCGCGACCGGGTAGACGATCAGCACCGTCAGCAGCAGTGGCACGATGGCAAGGAGCGCCGTGCGGGCCGCGAAGGGGACGCCGCGCCGAATAGCCAGTCGTCCATCGCCGCAATGCCGCAGGCGATGAAGAGGAAGAGCGGCCAGCCGAGCAGCAGCCGCCACCCGCTCCCGACGCCCGTGGCGGCGAGCGGCGATGCTCCCGCGATGAGGTGATAGCCCCAGCGGATGAGATCAACGACGCCGTTCGCCGCCAGCAGCCCCATCAATCCCGCGAATCCGCCCGCGAGAAGCGCGGCGCCCGCCGCCTCCTGAGGGGTGCGGGGCAACGCGGGAATCCGCACCGCCAACCGGTGCGCGGCGATGAGCAGGACGACGAGGACGCCCATGGAGACCAATGCCCCAATGGGCAGCGTGATGCGCTCGAAGAGCGTCAGGGCGAACGGGCCGACGACGTAGCCTGTCACGGTCAGTGCGCCGATATACCCCAACACCCCGATGGCGAAGGCGGGCAGGAAGAGGCGATACGGCATGTCGAGGACACCCGCCGCAATCGGCACGACGATGCAGATGCCGGGAATGACGCGCCCCACGGCGACCGCCCCAAATCCTCTGCGGCGAATCAATTCCTCGGCACGGTCGAGCGTTTCCGCCCGGAGATGCAGGTAGCGTCCGTAGCGCAGCACGAGCGGGCGCCCGACGCGGCGGCAGGCGGCGTACAGGCCACTTCCGCCGAGCAGGGCGGCGCCTTCCTGCACGAGCAGGACGAGCCAGAGGGGGTAGATGCCCTGCGCCGCCTGCACCCCGGCGAGCAGCATCATCAGTTCGCCGGGCAGGGGACTGGGTAGCCCCAACTCCTCGAAGAAGACGATGAATGCGATGAGAGGCAGGGCGGGCGCGCGCAGCAAGGTGTGGAGATTGTGGTCCAGCGCGATACTCAGCACGGTCATGCCGTCATTCCCCTCACTCCGCCATGCGCGCGATGAACACCACATCGTCGCAGCGTTTGATGATACACCCGCCGTGCCCTCGACTGATCCACAATGCGAATGGCATCCATCCCGCTCTACGGGATTCCAATGCGAAAGCCCCTGCTCCCGCCCAATGCATGCTGACGATGTGTAAAATGGACGAGGCGCGAAAGGAGCGGGTGCGTGGATGTCGAGGATGGACAACGAGACATGCACGGCACGACTGAAAGCGCCAGCAGGGGCGCGGGTGAAGGAGGGGCTGCGTGGCGGGCAGATCGCTGAAGGAAGTGACACGCATCGAGGCGAGGGACCTGGTCGAGCGGATTAATCGCCTCGTCGCCGATGGGGATGTGCGGCGCATCACGCTGCGGCAGGGCGACCGCGTCCTGCTCGACATTCCGCTGAAGCCGGGCGTGAAGGCGGGAGTCGCAACGGCATTGCTCAACCGCGCGACGGCGGTTGCAGGAATCGCCGCCGCAGTCACGCATTGCACCATCGAGGTCGAGCGAGCGGGCGACGAGGCGGAGGACAACGAGCCGCCGCTCCGCGCGCATATCGTTCACTCGAACACCCCGCCGCAGCGATAACCGGTGCGACTGAAGGAGATGGATAGGATCGGCTATTTCGCGATCACTCCTCGCGCTCCGGGGGCATGACCCCGATGGGTACACGAGCGGGCGCGGTTGGTCGGCCAATGAGGGCGATGCCGACAGCGACGGCAGCCAAGCCGATGAGGTCACGCGGGCCGAACGGTTCGCCGAGGAGAATGGCGGCGAGGCCGAGGCCGAAGATTGGCGTCAGAAAATAGTACGCGCTCGCCACGCTCGCCTCGCCCCGCGCCAGAAGCCAGAACCAGAGCAGCGACGCGCCGATGCTAATGACAAAAACGAGGTAGAGGAATGACCATACGAGCGGGGCGTCTACCCGTGCATGGACGGGGTCCTCCACGAGCAGCGCGGGAAGCAGGAGGGCGAGACCCGCTGCGCCGAGTTGCACCGCGTTGATGACGAGCGGGTGCTCCCGTGGGGGGCGGCGTTTGTAGACGACCGTCGCGCCGACGAGACAGATGACGGCCACCAATTGGAGCGCCATGCCCATCGCCGTATCCGCTGTACCGCCCCCGCCGAGGCGCGTGGCCATCACGAAGATCACGCCCCCGAAGCCGAGGATCAATCCGAGCACGCGCGCCGGGGTGAGCCGCTCGCCGAGCAGTCGCGGTGCAACGAGCGCCAGAATGAGCGGGTTCGTGGCGGCGAGGATCGCGCCCATGCCCGCCGAAAGATGCCGTAGCGACTCGTAGCCGAAACCGAGATACAAACCGCAATTGAGCAGGCCGAAAAGCGCCAGCCGCATCCACGCGGTCCGGTCCCGCGGCGCGGGCAGACCACGCACCCGCGCGAGCGCCGCAAGGATCGCGGCAGCGCAGAGGAAGCGGACGGAGAGCAACGTCAGCGGCGGGCTGTGCGTCACACCGACTTTGGTGGCGATAAACGCCGAACTCCAGAGCAGAATATAGAGCAGCGCGACCGCGACCACAACGCGCGACCGCTCTGTCTCCTTCCTGTCGCGTATCGCAGTCAAAAGAGCCTGCCGCCGACCGTCGCCGTGCGGTCAGGCCGGACCAGAACGACGTCTCCCGCCGCATTCGGGACGCCGAGGGTGAGGCATTCCGATCGGAACGGGCCGATCTGCTTGACCGGGAAGTTGACGACGGCGAGCACGAGCGTGCCGAGCAAATCGTCCTTCGTATAGAGCGCCGTGATCTGCGCGCTCGACCGCTTGACGCCGATCGCCGCGCCGAAATCAATGGTCAGTTTATAGGCCGGCTTCCGCGCCTCCGGGAAGTCCTCGACCTCGACAATCCTGCCCACCCGGATATCAACCGTCGCGAAATCGTCATACGTAATCATGGGAGCAGTATAAACGAAAGATGCCAGGGAGGAACCATGAACTGGCTACCGACTGTTCTGTATGAGCCGTTCCGGGCGGAAGGTGGCGATGCGCGGGTCAACGATGCCGCCCGTAATCTCCCGCGCGGCGATGCGGCCGAGAAGCGGGCCCATCGTCACCCCGCTGTGGGTGCAGACGACGTAGAAGCCATCCAGACCCGGCAGCGGGCCGACGATGGGATAGCCGTCGCCGGGGATGCTTCGCACGCCGATGAGCGCCGCCTGGATCGGCGTGCCCGCGAGGCTGGGAAGGACGGAGACGGCGCGCTCGTAGACGCGGTGCGCCGTCTCCGGGAGCGGTGTGGTCGGCATCTCCGGTGGAGTGATCGCATCGAAGTCAGTTGCCTGCAAGCGGAGCCGTCCGCCGCCATCGGGCCGGACATTGATCGCCGGGGAGTTGAGCATCGCGCGCAGACGCACCGGCGCGGCGGATGTGACAACAAGCATCCCAACGGTCGGTTCCATCGGCAGATGGACGCCCGCCATCCGCGCGAACGCCCCACTCCAGCGTCCCACACAACTGACGACCATCTCCGTCGCGATCCGCTCTCCGCTCTCCGTCACAATGCCGGTCACGCGCCCGCCGGAGCGCGCGATTCCGGTCACACGGTAACCGGTGCGGATCGTCGCGCCCGCATGCCGCGCCGCCTGCGCCAGCGTCCCGATGAGCAGCGGCACATCCGCGTACCCTTCGGCGGGGAAGAAGGCGACCTGTTCGACGCCGGGTGGCGGCACGAGGTCGGGTTCGAGGGCACGGAGTTCGGCGGTTGTCAGCAGTTCCGCCTGATAGCCCCAGCCTCGCAATCGCTCGATCTTCTCGAACAGCGCGGCGTGCCCAGCCTCGTCCGCCGCCCATTCGATGTTGCCGTCGAGATGGAGCCATGGCGCGCTGCCGAACTCATTAGCAAGAATGCGATGCTCCGCCATCCCGCCGGTATTGAGAATGTGGTAGGCGAGCGGCGGCTTGTTGTTGGCGTTGAGCCAGGCGAAACTTGCGCCGGATGTGCCGCCGGAGAGGTGGCCCGCTTCGAGCAGCGTGACGCGCGCCCCGGCCAGCGCCAATCGGTACGTCACCGACGCACCAATAATCCCCCCCCCGATGACAATGATGTCGGTCATGGATCGCCTCCTTCTCGTTACACGGACTCATCGCCGAGGATGCTGCCGAGACTGGCGGAGACGTGCGCCGCGCCCTCGCGGACGACGGCGGCAAGCGCGGGGCGGCGATCCGGCCCGAGGCGTTGCGCGGGGCCGGAAAGGCTGAGCGCCGCGATCACCCGCCCGCGTGCATTGCGAACCGGCCCGGCGATCCCGATCAGATCATCCGCGCGCTCGCCGCGATCGAGCGCGATCCCCCGCGCGCGCACCTTCGCCAATTCAGTGAGGAGCGCGGCAGGCTCGGTGATCGTGCGGGCGGTGTAGCGGACGGGCGGCGCTTCCGCGAGCAGGGTCTGGATATCCGGCGTCTTCAGCCAGGCGAGCAGGATTTTCCCCGCCGCCGTGCAATGCAGTGGCCCGTGCGATCCAACCGGCGTGACACTGCGAATCTGCCGGATACACTGCACCCGCTCGATCACGACGGCGGTGGAGCCCGTGCGGATGACGAGCGAGACGGTCTCGTCCTCCTGCGCGACGATTCGCTCCATCACCGGCAGGGCGATCGCGCGGATATCGAGCTGATCTTCCAGCGCGTGCGAGATGCGCAGCAACTTCAGCCCGAGCCGGTAGAGGCCGGTGCGTCCGTCCCTTGCCACATATCCCGTTTGCACGAGCGTGCTGAGCAGACGATACGTCGTACTCGGATGCAACCCGGCAGCATTGGCGACTTCGGTGAGCGACGCGGGGCGGGGAAATGCGGCCACGCGTTCGAGGACGCGGAGCGCCCGCTCGACAGTCTGCATCGGCGCGCCGGGTGCGCCGGGGTGGGCCATGTCCGCGTCAACCTCATCCACCTTGACGGTGTGCATGCAAGCGTCCCCCGATGTGTCTATTCATCTCGCGCAATGGCGATTGCACTCCGCGATAGTCATACCATACCACGCACGCGGATGTCGAGACGAAGTAGACGGTAGACAGCCGTCAGAAAATCAGGTAGGCCGGTAGCCCGCCGTAAAAAGGTCCGTCCCCGTATCGCCGTCGCGGAAGCGCCGCGAGATTTTACAAATGTGCGGCGCTTTCTTTGGATTTCCGCAACCTCTTTCTCACTCGGCGCTCAGGTTCGCATGCCATCATCAGAAGGACGACAATAGGCCGCCATGGGGCGGCGTAGCAACACAATAAGGAGGTTCCCATGTTTCGTCACCGATCGCCACGCGGCGCCATCCCGGTGGGTGATCCGTCTCACTCGCTCCGGCGGCTCGTGCTCGGCGTGACGGCGCTGACGCTGGCGATGCTGTACAGCGCATCGGTGGGCGCGCAGTCACCCTATCCGCCGAATACAGTAGTCAGCAGCTATTTCGATCCGCGCTACTGCGATGGCGCCGTTTCCGTCGTGACGGACAGCGGCGGGAACCTGATTGATGTCTGCACGACGACGGGGCAGCGCATTTACCCGGTCTATCCGGACACCAGTTATCCCACTGGCTATCCCGCTGGCTACGTCACGGGCAACGTGGTCAACCCGGCATATACCGCGCCCGCAATCGTGAACCCGTCCACGTCCTTCAACGGCGCCTATGCCAACGGAACATTCTTCAACGGGAATTTCTGCAGCATCAATGTCGCCAACTGCGCGACCCTCCCGGCGGGCGGCACGCAAGTGGGCAACCTGATTTACTACACCGACAACCGCTTTTGCAGCGACGGCAAACTCGTTGATGTGATCGGGTAGGGGTATTTTTGCCAGGACGGTGGCCCGCCGGTTGCGAATGGGAGCGTCCCCACCCCTACCTTCGCGTATCCTTACCCGAACGGCAACATCCCCGTCTTTGCGTATCCGAATCCGTAACGGCATCGGTAGCGGATCAGTTTGGCGATCTTCCGACAGTATCGCTGCACACCACAGGCCAAACTGATCCGCGATCCAGGAGCATTTTCGATGACTGGAAATCCTACGGCACTCATCATTGAACACCTGACCCGCGACCCCGCCGTGCTTCGCGTGGCGGAGCGGCGACTGACATTAACAGATAATCCGACGGATCTCCGAGACCGGGTCGCACGCGCTATGCAATGGCGGCAGCGGCGCGGTTACGGAGTGATCCGCAGCGAGCGCTTTATTTGCACGCACGCCCGGCTTGGCCCGCTGCGGCGGGCGCTGGTGCAGTGGGCAGCGCAGCACGCGCCACGCGACGTCAGCGGCTTCCACGGACTGTTGATCTGGGCGCTCGCGCGTGTTGATTGGCTGGCAGTGATGCGGTGTGTGGCTGTGGCGCCGGAACAAAGCGTGAGCCGAAGCGCTCTGGCCCCGCGCCTCGCCGGATGCGCCTAACTCCCACGAGCATGGCATTGGCGTCGCGGGTATCCGGTAGATGCTTCATGGTATGCATGACCCGTTATCGCCACCGACGACCGGCTATTGATCCCTTCGTCCGTGTTTGCATTCTTCTCACAGCACGCATATCATTCGCTCATAAAGGGATGGTACAAGAGTGCGGGAGTGCGGCGGGATTTCGGTGTAATCACGGAGCCATCGGTGCGCGAACAGCGTGTGAAACCAGCCCTCGCGGTTCCCGGTGCGGCGGTGATGCGTACGCGTCTCGGCGAGCGTTCCCGTTCACTCGGCTTTTCCTACCTCCTCATCCTACCTGCGGTGATTATCCTCGGGCTTTTCCATATCTTCCCGATCTTCTACGCCTTTTACATCAGCCTCCATAAGTGGAAAATCCAGAAACAGGCATATGTCGGCCTCGATAATTACACTCGCGCGCTCCATTCGGATGAGTTCTGGAACGCGATCCGCACAACGGTCTGGTTCGTCGTCGGTACGGTGCCGATCGGGCTGATCGTCGCGCTCTTCCTCGCCATTATGCTCTTCCGGCCGATCGCCGGGCGGACATTGTACCGGGTCGTGCTCTTTTTGCCGTACATTACACCGCCCCTCGCGATGGCGATTGTCTGGGGTTGGATGTACAAGCAGGATGGCGCTGGCCTCGTCAACGCCTTCCTCGGTGTTCTTGGCATCGGCAATCAGCGCTGGCTCCTCGACCCGCGCGGCGTCTTCGATCTGATCGCGACGAACTTCGGCCTCCATTTGCCGCCCCTCTTGCAAGGGCCGCCACTGCCGCTCGTCGCCATCATGATCTACTCGCTCTGGAGCTCCATTGGCTTCGACACGATTATCTTTCTCGCCGGGCTTTCCAATGTGCCGAAGGAGGTGATCGAGGCGGCGCAGATTGACGGCGCGAACCAATGGCAGATTGCGACGCGCGTGATTGCGCCCCTCCTGCGACCAACGATCCTCTTTCTCTCGATTATCTCGGTGCTGCGGGCTTTCCAGGTCTTCAACCCGATCTACGCGATGACGCTCGGCGGACCCGCGCAGAAGACCGAGACGATTACCTTCTTTATCTTCGATCAATTCTTTCAGCAGGTGAACGTCGGGTATGGCGCCGCGATCGCGATGCTGCTCTTCGCCATCCTTTTCGTCATCACGTTCATCCAACTGCGGGTCGGTGAGAGCAGCGACCGGTCACGCCCGATGACTCGCACGAGAGGAGCGCTCCACTAATGGCGGTACGCGCGGCGAGGAGTGAGGTAGCGCAGCCGACAACACGCGCGCAATCGCGGACGGCTCGCACGGCGCAGGCTCGCGCGCGGCGGAATCTGATCGCTCATATCGTCCTGATTCTCTTCGTGATCGGCGCGCTTTTTCCCTTCTACTGGATGGTCGCGACGAGCATCAAGACGCTGACCGAATCGCTCCAGTCGCCGCCGACCCTCCTGCCGCGCCACGCGCAATTCCAGAACTACGCGAATGCCTTCCACGCGGCGCCGTTCGGACGGTATCTCTTTAACACCCTCTTCATCGCCGGGATCACCGTCATTTGCAACCTCACGACCTCCGTGCTGGCGGCGTATTCCTTCGCGATGACCGACTTTCCCGGTAAGCGGGTGATCTTCGCGATCCTCCTCACGACGCTGATGATTCCCTTCGAGGTAACGCTGATCCCGAACTTCATTCTCATCAAGAACCTGCACCTGTATAATACGTATTGGGCGCAGATCGTCCCGTGGGCGGCGGGAACGTTCGGTATCTTCCTCGTGCGGCAATTCTTTCTCAGCATCCCGAAGGAGATTTTCGAGGCGGCGGTGATTGATGGTGCAAGTCCGTGGAGTGTTCTCTGGCTGGTTGCGGTGCCGCTCGCGCGCCCCGCGCTCGTCACGCTGGCGCTCTTTAGTTTCATCGGCTCGTGGAACTCGTTCGTCTGGCCGCTGATCGTCACGACGAGCGACGCCGTGCGGCCGATCCAAGTGGGCCTTTCGCAGTTGAAGAGCGATGCCGGGAACAATAATTTCCCGATCCTGATGGCAGGTACGGCGCTGACGATCATCCCGATTGCCATCCTCTACTTCTTCGTGCAGCGTCAGTTAATCGAGGGTGTTGCGTCGTCCGGCGTCAAGGGATAGGGAAACCTAACCCCCGGCCCCTTCCCGCGAGGAAGGGGAGTGAGCCTCCTTGAGATCGGGGCATGATCGGGAAGGCCCCGGCACTTCGATTGAGTCACCCCTTCCTCGCGGGAAGGGGCCGGGGGTTAGGTTCTTTCGATTTCCCTCCCGCGTCGGGAGGGGGTAGGGGTGGGTACACAAAGGAGTGTCACGGTGAGCGACAACACAGTGTTTGGCAAACGATTGAACCGGCGGACGTTGCTCGGCGGCATCGCCGGGAGCGCGGGGGCGGCGATTCTCGCGGCGTGCGGAAGCAGTAAGGCGACCGACACGCCGAAACCCGCCGGCACGGCCGCCCCGACGGCCGGTGGCGTGGCGACGACCGCTCCAACGACTGCGGCGACGAAACCAGCCGCGACGACCGGCGCGGCGAGTACGAGCGCGCCCGCCATCTCGACCTCGGCGAGCGGCACCTCCGCCTCGACTTCCGGCTCGACGACCGGCAGCGCGACGACGGCCAGCGGCTCAGCGGCTGCGGGGACAATTGATACCTCCAAACTGGCTGCCGGGCAATCGGTCGTCGCGCAGAAGTTCGCGACGACGGCGGGGCAGGGGAGCGACGTTGACAAGGTTGACCTGAAGGGCAAGACCGTCGCGGTAGATCTCTGGCATGTCCAGACGAAGCAGAACGAGGATGCGCTGAAGAAGATCGCGGCGGACTTCAATGCCGCCAACCCCGGCATTACCGTCACCCCGCAGTATATCGGCGACTACAACACGATCGCACAGAAGATCCAGGTCGGTATCCAGTCGAAGCAGGTACCCGCGATGGCCGTTGGCTATGAAAATAACGTCGCCAATTATCAGCAGGCGGACGCGCTGCTCGACCTGACGCCGTACATCAACAGCAAGAACTACGGCTGGACGAACGCGGACCTCACGGACATCTTCCCCGGCTTCCTCGACCGGAACATCTACCCGGACTTCAAGAACCAAATCCTCTCCGCCCCCTTCACATCGTCTCTCTTGATGATGTGGTACAACATGGACATGCTCAAGTCCGTTGGCTTCAATGGCCCGGCGAAGACGTGGGATGAGTTCAAGGCGCAAGCGGCGGCGACGGTGAAGGCGGGCAAAAAGGGCTTCCCGACGCGGACCGATGCTTCGCTCATTGATGGCATGGTCTTTTCCTTCGGTGGTGAGGTGATCACCGCCGACAACAAGAAGGCGAAGTTCGATTCGCCGCAGGCGCTCTCCGCCCTCCAGGTGATCGAGGACATGGCGAAAGCGGGTACCGCCTATACGATTGACACCGTTAACAACGAGGACCAATCCATCTTCACAAACGGCGATGCCCCCTTCTTCATCACCTCCAGCACGAGCCGCGCCTACATCGGCGCCGCGATGCAGAAGGACCCGAACGATCCGACGAAGGGTGACAAGTTCGCGTGGAACGGCACCGTCATCCCGCAAGGGGCGGAAAACGTCAGCACTCCGAAGACGGCGCTCTATGGCGCAAACGCAATCCTCTTCAAGACGACGCCGGAGAAGCAGTTGGCATCCTGGCTCTTCCTCAAATACTTCACCTCGAAGGATGTCACGGCCTACTGGTCCATCCAGTCCGGCTATCTGCCCGTGCGCAAATCCGCTGCGGAGTCGGACACCTTCAAGACATTCGTCAGCGGCAAGCCGCTCAACCGTGCCGCATTCGATATCGCCCAGGACGGCAAGGGCGAGCCACAGCCCGCTGGGTGGACGAAGGCGCGAACCGATATCCAAAACGCCGAGACGCAGTTGCTCAACAAGCAACTGACCGCCGCGGACGCCGCAAAACAGATCGAATCAAAAGTCAACGACGACCTCGCCAACGGCTAAGGATATCGTGGCACGCCTCTTGCCTTATGGTGATACATAGAGAAGACGACGGGATATACCGTCGCGGCGCGCATTGACAATCAACGACCAGACGGGAACCTGGTTCACGCGGCTGCATGTGATGAGATGATGAGGATCACGGCAGACTGGGTAGCAGAGGAAGAACGACTGGCGATTATTTAAGAAGGGCGCATCACGCGCCGTCAGCGGCCACGGAAATAGTATTCCGTGGCCGCTGATTTTTGGCGATCTCTTGCGCGGGCTGATGAACATTACAAACTCAATTGGGTACTGGTG
>JBPCPB010000093.1:0-11198 GCA_050999735.1 Thermomicrobiales bacterium
CCTCGGCCTGATTATCACGTACAGCACGGTCAACCTGCCCTTCGTCGTCTGGCTGCTGCGTGGCTACTTCCTCTCGATCCCGTATGAGCTGGAGGATGCCGCGCGGATTGACGGCACAAGTTACCTCGGCGTCATCTTCCGCATCGTGCTGCCAATTGCCGCGCCCGGCATCGCGGCAGCGGCGACGCTCGCCTTCGTTAATTCATGGAATGAATTCCTCTTCGCCTATGTGCTCATCAACGACGACTCGAAGCGCGTGCTCGCGGTCGGCCTCTCGTCCTACATTGACCAGTTCAGCACCGATTACTCCGGCTTGTTTGCGATGGCGACGCTGACGACGCTGCCCGTCGTGATCGTCTTCATGCTCTTCCAACGGTATCTCGTCGGCGGCCTCGCATCGGGCGCGGTCAAGTCGTGATGCCGGTCATCGGTTCTTTAGTGGGTTTCAGGGTCCGTGATTGATGATCGTCGTTGTTTGGGAAGGAGTGCCCCGTGATGTCCGATCACCTCTCTCGCCGCCGGTTCCTCCAGCGGGCCGCCGTCAGTGGCGCCGCACTCGCGGTCGCCAATCTGCTGGCGGCGTGTTCCTCATCCTCCGCGACGCCGACGGCCGCGCCGGCCGCAACCGTGAAGCCGACGACCACCGCAGCGACAACGGCCCCTGCGGCGACGACTCCACCGGCAGCGGCGGCGACAAGCGCGCCTGTCAGTTCCGCCAGTGCAGGCGCCGGAACGACCGCCACGACCGCTGCCCCCTCGGCGGCGGCGGCCGCGACAACGGCGCCGGTCAAGGTCAGCGGCACTATCGAGTTCTGGAGTCGCGAGACCTTCGACAACGGCGCGCGGCAGCCCCTCGTCCAGGCACGCCTCGCCGCCTTCGATAAAGCGAACGGCACGACAAGCAAAGTGCAGTTCATGATCTTCGCGGAATCGGTACAGAAGACGCAGGCCGCACTCGCGGCGGGCACGGTGCCCGATCTCGGCGAGCAAGGCCCCGATGTCGCCCTCGGCTTCGCCGCCGCCGGGAATCTGCTGCCAATTGACGACATCTTCAATTCGTTCAAGGACCAATTCCTGCCCCTGCAAAAGGAAGCCTTCGTCACCTACAACGGCAACGCCTTCAGCGTTCCGTGGTACACGGAGACGCGCGTGCTCTTCTATCACAAGGATTTGCTGGACAAGGCGGGCGTCAAGCCGCCGACGACCTGGCCGGAGTGGGCGGCGGCGGCGAAGGCGCTCACCAAGGGTGAGGAGCAATACGGGTTTGCCTTCATTCCGGATGGGCCGGGGCCGGGGCAACTCTTCGTCCCGCTCGCTTCCTCCGCCGGGGCCAACCTGCTGGACAAGGACGGCAAGGTCAACGGCAACACGCCGGAGTTCAAGGCGGCGCTCCAGTTCCTCAGCGATCTCTATGCGAGCGGTTCGATACCAAAGGCGTTTCCGACCTATAAGCAGAACGACACGGATCAACTCTTCGCCCTCAAAAAAGTAGCGATGTACTGGACGAATGGTTCGATCCTGAACACGCTGAAGACGACGGCGCCGGACGCGCTGAAGACCCTCGGCGCGATCAAAACGCCCCCGCGCGACGCGAGCGGCACCTCCCGCTCGTTCCTCGGCGGCTTCCAACTCTTTGTCTTCAAGCAGGGCAAGAATACGGCAGGCGGCAAGGAACTGCTCAAATACCTCTTCGACCCCGCGTGGTACGCGGACTATGTGCAAAAGACGAACGGCGGCGCGCTCCCGGTAACCAAAGCGGTCGCCGCGCAGGATACCTACCAGTCCGACCCGATTCTGAAGGCGCTCGTTGAGCAGCAGCAGACCGCGATTCGCTATGGCGGCCCCGTCTACGGCAACGCGCCCTTCCTCGGCGAAGCGGAAGGCAAACTGCTCTTCAGCCAGCCGGTCATTGACGTCTTCACCGGCAAGCAGTCGGTGGATAGCGCGGTAGTGACAATGGACACCGAGGTGAAGAAATTGGCGAAGCAGGTGTAACCTGTGGTCACGGTCCGGGCGAGGAGGGCGCATGGCGGCAACGGTTTCCGCGCAGGTCCGGGTGGACGGGTCCCGCTCCCTCGGGCCAATCCGTCGGGTCTGGGCAAGCATCGGATACGACGAACTGAATTGGACGTACACGCCGCGCGGCAAGGCGCTGTACCGTACCCTGGGAGACAATGTCTTCACCGGTGGTCCGTATTACGTCCGCATGCACAACACGTTCACAAGCGGGACCGGGCTTTCCCGCCCCGCCGGGGGCGGTGGGAACCCGTATCACGAGATGCCCGACGGGACGGTGCGGTACTACTGGGAGATCATCGACCGCACCTTTGACACGATTGTGAGCAACGGCGGCGTGCCGCTGGTCGAACTCGGCTTCATGCCGCGCGACCTTTCCCGGGCGACGGTGCCTGAAGCCGTCTTCGGCGGATCGAACGACCTCGGCGTCGAGCCGTACGAGTCGGGCGCGTGGAAAGCGCCGCCGAAGGACCTCGGCAAATGGGGCGATCTCGTCACGGCGTTTGTCGCGCACTGTGTCGAGCGATACGGCGTCGCGGGCGTCGCGACGTGGCGGTTCGAGCTCTGGAATGAGCCAGATATCCGCAACTATTGGCATGGCACCTTCGAGGAGTACGCCGCGCTCTACGATGCGACCGCCGCTGCCGTCAAACGCGCCTGCCCGGCTGCGGCCGTCGGTGGCCCGGCGACGACCGATCACGGCACCGACTTCCTCACGCGGTTCCTCGACCACATCGAGCAGACCGGCGCGGCCCTGGACTTTCTCTCCTTCCATACCAAGGGTGCGTATTTCGCACCGCGCCGCGTCTACAATCCCTTCCTCGATGTACCCAAGGGTGGTCCTTCCGCTGAGAAGATGCTCGGCGACATCCACCGCAACCTCGCCGCGATTGCGGCGCACCCGCGATTCACGGACATGCCGGTCTACGTGGATGAATGCGATCCGGCGGTCGGCACGATCTACGGCGTCCACGACAATCCGAATTTCACCGTCACGAACAGCGAGCATTACGCCTCGATTGTCTGCCATCTCGCGGCGGCGCTCCTCGATCTCCCACCGGTGGAGCGCATGACACACTGGGCCTTCTACATGGAGGGTAAGCGCTGGTTCGAGGGAAACCGGACGCTCGTGGACAACGAGAACATCGAGAAACCGATCCTGAACGGCTTGCGGCTCCTCGAACGGCTGGCGGGCGGCGAACGGCTCCTTGCGACTGCGAATGCGGTGGGCGTCGGCACGCTGGCGGTGCGCCTGCCAGGGATGGTGCGCATTCTGCTGTGGCATCACGACGATGTGTGGTGGGATGACGGGCGCATATCGGTTGACCTCACGATTACTGACGCGGCAACGCATGGTGGGGTGATCCTCTGGCGACTCGACCGTGAACATGCGAACGTGCATACCGCGTGGCGCGCATGCGGTGCGCCGGATGATCCAACGCCCGCGCAAGTCGCCGCGATTCGCGCCGCCGGAGCATTGCGCGGTGAACCACTGGAAGCGACGCGGAGGAACGGCATGGTCCATATCGGGCTCGATCTGCCGCGGTACGGGGTCGCCCTTGTAGAAGTCGCGACGGCGCATTGACGCATTTCCCTGCACTGACTCCGCACTCTCATCGGTCGGCTGGGGATCGTCCGTCTCCAGCGTTTCGCCGATGGTCCCGGCCCGTTCTCCCCTGATCTGTGGTCGCCCCTGTTGCAGCAGACGCCGCCCCCTGCCGGTGGAGGGAACGGTAAACCGGGGCCAAGCAGCCACACCCGCCGGTACAGCACCATATTCCGACACGATGGTAGCGCGGGGCGTGCGGTTTCATCTCCTGCCACATGGGGAAAGTCGAGCTTATTTGCTACTGACCTCGGGCTCGATCAGGTCGGCCGTGTCAAACGCCGGATTGTTCACCCGGCGCGAGACCGCGTGCGCAGCCATCTTCGCCGACGGGTACGGCCGCAGCAGCGGCAATAATCGCGCTGCCTCGGTCTGATCGGGGTCGAGCCAGAGCGCCTCGTCCTCCCGATCCAGGATCACCGGCATTCGATTGTGGATCGGGCCAACCACGTCGTTCGCCTCGGTCGTGATGATTGTGTAGGAGTGGATCCACTCGTCCTGTGGACTTTTCCATGCACTATGCAGCCCGGCGAAGGCGAAGAGCGGTTCATCCTTGCAGAAGATCCAGTACGGCACCTTGGCGCCATGGTCGTTGCGCTGCCACTCGTAGAAGCCGCTCGCCGGCACGAGGCAGCGGTGGGTGGAAAGCGCCGTGCGGTACGCGGGCTTCTCAGCCACCGTCTCGGCGCGGGCATTGATCATCTTTGATCCGACGCTTGGGTCCTTCGCCCAGAAGGGGATGAGGCCCCAGCGCATCAGCTCGACGCTGTTGGGGCTGTGGTGGACGACGACCGGCATGGTCTGTGTGGGCGCGACGTTGTAGCGGGCAGGGAGTTCAGGGAGGTCGCCTTCGATGTCGAAGCGCTCCTGCAGCGCGGGAACTGTGATCTCGAAGCTGTATCTGCCACACATGGGGAGTCTCCTTACGGGTCACGTCTGGGGGTTCGTGGAACGGTCCGGGAGAGCGATCTATCACCCGGAGTATACCACCAAAAGGGCATGTTTTCACTGTGCTGATAAGGAGAAACAGCGGAGAGGACGCGTGTATCGCATCGAGGTTGCACAGGATGGGTCTCTCCGGCCTGCTACCCGCCGTGTCTCTGCCGCTTCGCCTTCACTGCGGCGCGTGCGAGCATCTTCATGAAGGATCTGTTCCTGTTCCTTCGTCCACGTCCTAGAGCGTGTTATGAACCACAAGATGTAGTGGTTTTTGGCCCTCAAATCAGGTGTATGTACGGGCCGAAACCACAAGATGTTGAAAGTTCATAACACGCTCTAGCCCGCACCTTCAGCGTCCGAGTTGGTGACTACCAAATCCGTCGGATACATGACTGTGACGGTGAAACCGCCGACATTATCGCCGAAATAGCAATCATTGATCGCGAACTTCAGTTTGCCGTACCCCATGATCGTCGTCGGGCCAGCGCCAACGAAGACCGGCTCATTCTTTCCTGTCCGCGCAATCAGGCTACCGGCGGAAAACTCCGGCGCGATAAACGCGCAACCGTCGAACCGCTCCACGCCGTTCCCATCCGGGGTGGCCGAGCAGGTATGATTATTACAGTCTGTCCAGCGGCCTTCGGCACGGATCGTGACCATCGTGCCCGGCGCCAGCAGCAACCCGGTGTCGAACCAGGGCGTCCCGCCGAGCATATCCGTCCCACCGCCCGCCGTTGCCGGGACGAAGAATGTGGCGCTCGCCGTGCCGTCCGCCGCGCGGACCGGGCTGCCGAACAGGCTGACCGCCAAACAAAGACCGATGAGCACCACGATACCATTCCGCATTTTTCGCTCCTCTAAAGACTGTCCCATCACGTCCAAACCCTTCTCTTCCTGTCATGTGTAGTGAACCAGTCGCGGATGACAGATGCGGCAGTATGCGCGGTCATTTGCCTGTCACTTCCGTCAGGGAGCGAAGCGGACACCGCATTCCGACGAAGACATCGCCTGGCCTCTCTGCTTCCCTTGCGCACGCCGCACAGGCGCATTCTGATACACTAGCATTCATATGGCGGTACCGTGGCGAGTGACGGGAGAAGGCAATGACGGCAACCACGACAACAGCCCAGGCGACGCAGGAACGGATGCGGCAGCGCGAGCGCGCCCGCGAGAAAGAGCGCGTGTTACGCGACATGGACAAGTCCTGGCGGGCATTGATGGACAGCATCCGGGGCATCCCGGAGTCGCTGATGACTGAGCCGGGCGCCTCCGGCCATTGGTCGGTCAAGGACATCCTCGCCCACATCGCGGCGTGGGATCGTGAGACGACGCGCGTTGTCATGCAGATTCTGCGCGGCGACGAGCCGCAGTGGCCGATCCACGATCAGAAGTTCAACGACGTAAACTACGAGACGGACAAGAATTTGCCCGTCAACGAAGCGCGCAATCGGGCGCTCTCCGCGCACAAGGCGCTCGTCGAAATGCTGGACGGCAAGGCCGAAGTGCGCGCGGCATGGCTGCGTGGCGCCACGTATGACCATTACCCGGAGCACACGGAGGATATCCTCCGCTGGCGGAAGGCGAATCCCCTCGTACCGGACCCGACTATGGCGCGCTCCTCCGGCGCCGCCGCGCAGCAAGACACGCCAAGTCCGTATGCCGCGCACGGCAACGTGCCAACACCTGAGCAGGCCAGCCCGCCACGCGTGCCGCATCGTTAGTGCGCGATTGCTCCCTGCTCCATCGCCGAACGCCTCTATGCACACCATGGCGAATGAGTGATGGAGCGGGGATGAGGATGAGGAAAAATTCTTCCCGCCAAATTGCTCCCAAAAACCCCTTGACAAATGTCCGTACATCCCGTATATTCATCATTGTAAGGTTCCGATGACCACTGCACCTCAGCCGAATACCGAAGCCGCAAGGCACAAGGGTTTGGATGAAGGACAATGGCTGCCGGGGCCTTACTTTTTTACTCTCCTAACCCCGGTCCCTTCCCGCGAAGGGCGGAGAGTTGGGGATTAGGGTTATCCACTCCCCCGTGGCAATCGCCGTATTGAGTGCGTCAAGGATCGCCTGCACAGCGACGCCATCATGGAAGTTCGGCGCGGGGGCGAATTCGCCCTCCTGGATCGCACGGATAAAGCGCATCGCGATCCCCGCTCGATCCCACGGCGCGTCGGGAAGCGGAAGCGCGTGCGGCGCGACATCGTCCGTCGTCGCTCCCGTGACATCGGTATTCGTCGCGAGCAATGCGCCTGCCGTGCCGTTGAATTCGATCGAGAAGCCGCCGCGATGATAGGCAATTGGCACGCCGCGCACCGTCGCGAATGCGCCGCTCGTGAAGCGCAGGAGGGCGAGAAAGGTATCAGGCGCGGTGATGCCGGCGATTGCGCTGCCGTCCGCCATCGTGACGGTCGGGACGGCAACGCCGGCCAGACAGGCAACCGCCGCAACCTCGCCCCAGCACCACCGCAGCAGATCAAAAAGGTGCGGCCCCGCCGATCCGGCGAGAATACCGCCGCCCTGCGCCGCATCCACAAACCAACCCGGTTTGCTCGTGCTCCAGCCCGGCGCACGGAGGTAATCGGCCGGGTTCATGCTCACCCGCGCATCCGCGACGGTCGGTGTGCCGAGATACCCGGCGGCGATCCGCGCGTGGACCGCCGCGTAGGTCGCGCCGAAACGCATGTGGTGGTTAATCATATGGATGATGCCCGCCGCCTCAGCCGCGTCGCGCATCTCCACCGCTTCCGCGAGCGTCGCGGCGAGCGGCTTCTCGCAGAATACATGCTTGCCCGCTGCAATCGCATCGAGCGCCATGTGGCGATGGAGCGCGGGCGGCGTGGTAATGACGACGGCGTCTATATCCGTACCGAGCAGATCGCGGTACTCACTCGTCGCGCGCGGGATGCCGAACTGCCGTGCCGTTGACTCCGCTCGCTCCCGCTGCGCCGAGCAGACCGCCGCGATGACCGCGCCGGGCGCTTCGGCGAACGCCTTGATATGCTCCGCGCCGATCCCCGTCCCAATGACGCCGACGCATACCGTCTTTACTGTCATCCATCCCCCGTTCTCGCTTTATGGATATGTCCGTTTCGCGGCGTTGCGACCCGCTGCGTGTGAGTATGGCGGCGACGACTTTGAACCGCAAGAACCGGATAGAGTGACCCGCTGCTGTGCCCTATGCTGGAAGCAGAAAGGAGACGGAACGATGCGAACCAATCAACTCACCGATGCCGCTTCGATCACCGCATGATGGATGGTGCAGGACCGGCTCACGATCGCGGCGCGCGAGCAGATCATCCACGAAGCGCGGAATACGAGACGCCGCCATGCGCCGATTGCCCAAGCCGGATATCTGCTGATTCGCCTCGGGCAATGGCTGCAAACAATGGCGCAACAGCCCACATACCAGGAGGAAACGGTATAATGGTATCTATGACATACGCGGACACGACGAGCATGCATGCAATAACAGGGGCGACACCGGTCACACACGATGCGCGCGAATGCGTCGCGTGGGATGAGGAGCGGCAGTGGCAATCCGTCCTTGCACGGGACGTGGAGGCGGACGGAGCATTCGTCTACGCTGTTCGCACAACGGGCATTTATTGCCGCCCCACCTGCCCCTCGCGGCGCGCCCGGCGGGAGAATGTCGCCTTCTTCGCGCTGCCGGAAGCGGCGGAACAAGCCGGGTTCCGCGCCTGCCACCGCTGTCACCCCGAGCAAGTGGCGATCCGCGACCCGCAGGTGGACGTTGTGCAGCGCGTCTGCCGCGCCATCGCCGCCAATCCTGAGGAACCGCCGACACTCGCCAGCCTGAGTGCGGATATTGGTCTCAGCCCGTTTCACATGCAACGGACCTTCAAGCGCGTCATGGGTATCACGCCCCGGCAATACGCCGATGCCTGCCGGATGGATCGTCTGAAGGGCGAACTCCGCAAGGGCGAGGCGGTGACGAGCGCGCTCTATGGTGCGGGATACGGGTCGCCCAGCCGCCTCTACGAACGCGCGCCCGCCCAACTCGGCATGACACCCGCCGTCTACCGACGTGGCGGCGCGGGGATGCGGATTCATTATACCGTCGTCCCCTGCCCACTCGGTCTTCTCCTCGTCGCGGCAACAGAGCGCGGCCTCTGCGCCATTACCCTCGGTGACGCGGACGACGCACTGGCGGATGGACTGAAGAAGGAATAGCCCGCCGCCGACATCATGCGAGACGCCTCCGGCCGCGATACAGCGGTGGAAGCGATTATCCGCCACCTGCAGGGCCAGGAACCGCACCTCGACTTGCCGCTCGATGTGCAGGCGACGGCGTTCCAGTGGCGCGTCTGGGAGGCATTGCAGACCATCCCCTACGGCAGCACCCGCTCGTACGGCGAGATCGCCCGCGCCATCGGCCAGCCGACCGCCGCCCGCGCCGTTGCCCAGGCGTGCGCCACGAACCGCGTCGCCCTCGCCATTCCGTGCCATCGCGTCGTGCGCGAAGACGGCGCGATCGGCGGCTACCGCTGGGGCATCGAGCGCAAGCGCACCCTGCTCGCGCAAGAGCATGCCGGAGGATAACATCTTCAGCCCCCGCATCGGGAGGAGTGCAGATATGGGCGCACGGCTGTGCGCCCTTTTCCGCGTCAATTGCATGCTATCATGCATCAGCGACGATTCCGGTGGTGATCAGCGGCTCATCACATTCCTGTCTATTTCGTCGTTGTTACATGAGGCGTTCGTGCCTCGTTGGATTATTCTTTGGAGGTAGCATGACTTTCTTTGCGCGCATCCGCCGCTCGCTGCTGACGTTCACGCTCCTGACACTGCTGCTCTGCGCTCTCGTTCCCGCCACGGTTGCCGCTGACAGTTCGACCTACCAGGACCCCAACGGCGCCTAGAGTTTCACCTTGCCTGACGGCTGGCAGGCATTGCCGCCCGACAGCCGTGGCGCGGCCTTCACCGACACGGTCAATGGGACGGTCTTTGTTCTCACGTCGGTACCGACGGGCGGGGTGTTGTCACTCAACGACGCGAATCAGGCGTTCAGTTCATCCTTCCCGAACGAGCCGGGATACATGGCAGACCCCGGTGGAATAAAGGATCTGACGGTCGGTGGTCAGCCCGCGAAGGGTTTCTCCTACCATAGCAACAACACCGACGGTAGCCCGCTCTCGACGGCGGCGGTGACGGTAATCAACAACGGTACGGCCTATCTGATGCTCTTTCTCACGACGCCCGATAAAGAGGACGTATCATCGCCGGGCGTCGGCACGATCCTAAGCTCGTGGCAGTTCACTTCCTGAGCGAACGTGGCAGAAGTACACCGAGCACGGCGGCGTGACGCGCGATCGTCACGCCGCTTTCAGCTTGCGAAACGTTTATCGGTGATCGTCCAGGTCTTTCGAGGCGGCTGGGGTCGTTGTGGGCGGGGCGCTGAGGACATGCACGTTCGAGCCACCCGCCGTCACCACGGCAGAGATCGGGGCCGGGGTGGTGGAATTGAGTGCGGTCGCATAGTTAGCGGCGGGCGCTGCCGGAGCGGCGGCGGGCGCGGACGGAATAGCCGCTGACGGAGCGGCGGGCTGGGATGCGGGTGTCGTCGCGGCAGCGGGCGGCGCTATTTCCTTCGCACGGAATGGTGGCCCGACAACGATCGCGGTGGTCGTCGGCGCAGCGGTTGCTACGTTGCCATTGAAGACGCCTGTAAAGAACGGGAAGTTGGCGTTGTAGCAGGTGAAGTTCCCGACGGGGCAGACGCCGTTCGCGTTGACGCAACTGAAGTTGCCGACCGCGCAGCCGTTGGTGAAGCCGAGACAGGCGTAATTCCCCACGGGGCAGCCGTTACTCGTGAAGATGTTGTTCGGCAGGCTGGCGAACGAGCCGCTGTAGAACGGATAGGCGGCGATGGCGGGGGCGATAAAGTTCGGGAAGGCATAATTGATGCCGCAGTTTATCCCGCCGAAACCGCAACCGTAATTGAAGGCGGCGGGATACGCAAAGCCAGGATTGTAGCCGCAGAAGTAGCCGCCCACACAGTTGTTGGCGGCGCAATTAAAGCCCGCCGGGCAGACGGGGGCGGCCATTTCGTGGTAAACCACGTTGGTGTTCGGCGTTGGCGCTGCCGCTTCGGTGGATGCTGCCTGCGTGAGGAACAGTGTCACGAGCATGAGGCTCGCCGCCGCCGCGATCAACCAGCGGACCACGCGCCAAACAGGCAACCGGCCCCGTTGTTCATCAGTTGCCATCGTGTTGGTCAGATGCATTGGAAACCTCCCCTGTGATGAGTAACGAATGCGTCTGCGACGGATGCAATCCTGAACGCTGCATTTCGATACCGCGCCGCTCCAGAGAACGCGCGGTGGACACGAATCACTTCGCATAAGCCATGGCGCCTCCCTCCACTCTCCGGTTCCGCTTCTGGCAATAATACGGAGCATTATACCGAAAGCAAGCGAAGAATCCATGCGTCGTCAGGAATGCTTCTCTACCGGGTACAACGCCCGCAGCCGCGTCACGGTTCCTGACATCCGGACATAACTCGGTGGTACAACAGGGAGGACAGTCGGTTCGTCATCACGGAGGATGTGCGATGGAACTCAATCCGGCAGAAAACGATCTGTTCGCAGCGTACTTGTCCAGTTTCACG
>JBPCPB010000095.1:0-9387 GCA_050999735.1 Thermomicrobiales bacterium
TCTTCGGTCAGCCACTTGCCCGCTTCCTCGGCCTGTTTGATCTCCTGCTCGACATCGAGGCGGAGCACGCCGAGTCGTTTGAACCCCTTGAAGAAATTGCCGGGTTTGTTCTGATACGCATCAAAGAGCGCGTTCCAGGCATCGAGCGGCAGCAGCGCGGGATCCAATGCGTCAGCCACCATGAATTTTCGGTAATCACGTCCACCTTGCAGGGCCATCGTCATCCCCCCGTTATCCAAACCTGTCAGGACTTCCCTCGTGGGTACCCGCCCCGGCGCGAAATCGTCTCGTTTATTCGCTGCGTAGTATAGCGTCGGTTTGCTGCTGTAGCCAACGGACGGCTTCGGCCCATGCATCTGGCGTATTGACGCTGATTGTGGAGCGGCCTGCTGGGTCGTGCGGGCGCATCTCGTCGGCGGTCAGCGGCTGGATAGTAATCGCCGGGAAGAAGGCGGTCGCCTGCCGGTCACCCCGGTCGAGGGCAGCGCGCATCGGAGCGAGGCAGACGCGCGTATAGAGTGCGTGCAATGGCTCCCATCCCGTCTTGCCATCCGCGTTCGGGAGCGCGGGAACGAGCGCATCCCATGTCCGGGGCAATCCGGTCATCCAGCGCAAGAGCGGCACGAAGAGGTAGGGCAAATCGCAGGCGAGCGCGAGGATGTCCGGGTGTCGCGCCGCCGCGAACCCCGCGACCAGTCCCGCCAGTGGCCCCGCGCCCGCGATCGCATCCGGCGCCGTGCGGACAGGCATCGGCGGCAATCGCCCCGTATCCTCCGCGACGATCACGACATCATCCGTCACCGCCCGCGCTGCCATCACGACCCGTTCAATCAGCGTCGGCCCTCCTGACGGTAGCCGCAAGAGCGCCTTGTCCACTCCCATTCGCTGGCTCCGCCCGCCCGCAAGGATGATGGCAGAAAGCGGCGGCTGACTCATGGGAGCGTCGTCGCCCTACCGAGCGGGAGGGCGACCTCTACGGCAGCGTACCCACCGAGTAGATATCCACCGATGAGTCGTTGTTGTAAATCATTCCAACGAAAGAGGTGATTGCGTGGATCGGGGAACTCGACCGCAATCCAATCGAGCATCATCGCGGAACGAAC
The DNA here is from genome assembly GCA_050999735.1 of Thermomicrobiales bacterium. Taxonomy (GTDB): domain Bacteria; phylum Chloroflexota; class Chloroflexia; order Thermomicrobiales; family JALYUS01; genus JALYUS01. The sequence goes on from JBPCPB010000095.1 coordinate 1,104, forward strand.
GGCGAGGCGTTCGGAGATCGGCGTATCGGGAAGTGCGATGATGCCGCTATGCACCTCGGCATTCGCGTCGAAGATCGCATGTAGCCGGATATAGTCACGCACATTGGTCGTGAGAAGCAGCGAACGATCCGCATGCGCACGCCGTATCTGCTGCTCATCAGATGCTGCTGTCATGCCTTGTGATTGTGCGGTTCGGACAACAAATCCTCGTTGTCGTAGATATGGCACAATATTTTGGTCTACGCACTCATCCAAATGGATTGCGACAGCGTGCATCACAGTTTGTCATAAGGAAAATCTTCGCCCTCAGTATTCTCCGCGATATGCTTGTTGATCTCGTCGCGGTGCTCACGGTAGAAGTGGAGTGCTGTTTCAACGTCGGACGCGCTCAGCGTTGGCAGTGCGCTCAGCACCCCCGCAATATCGCCATATGAATAGTGATACAGGACGACCGACCGCACTGGAATGCGCGTTCCCTCGATGATTGGTTCACCGAAAAGAATACGCGGATTGCGGACGATTGTTCGTGCTTTCACCTGTTCTCGAACCATGATGAACCTCCTACGCGCGCATCGCGCTACGAGGGAGTATAACAAAGCGGAGAAGTCTACTGCGCCCTCTCAGTCGTGGTCTGATTGGGCCAGAGTTCGTCCGTTTCCCGGACATGATCTCAGAACGCAATACGGCGTATCGTGAATGAGATGATGCGTATAGACAATGCCCGTTGATAATCTGTTGCTGTACGACTGTCTTTCTGAAAAATCAGCGTCCGCCCCACGCACTCGGTGCGTGACTGGCGCCCGTGCGGTGATTGGGCGCGTCCGCGTAGTCACCCCGGTCGCCCATCGCCGCGCTATGCTCGCGCACAACGTGCGCAGGCGCCGCCGCGATGAAGCGGTCCAGAATCGCGGCGATCACCACCACGTCGAGGCCCTGGCCGATCACCGGTACCCAGCCCGGCACGTCGAGCGGCGAGAGGACGAGCGCGATCGCGCCGATCGTCATCGCTTTGGTCGCGGTCGGCACGCGCGGATCGCGCACGAGACGGAGAGAGAGGCGCACCAGTTGGGGCAGGCGCATCAGACTGCGAAAAAGGAAGAGCCGTTTCACGATTGTTCTCCTTCATACAATGGCCCCGGCTTTGACGGTAGTACCGCGAGCCGTCATTGCCGTTAATGCAGGAAGGGTGCCAACCAGCCGTTCCATCCTGACGACGATGGATTGATGGATCGGCTGCCTAATCTGCCGCCCGCGCGCCTTTGGAGATGATCGGTGTGTCGCGGCGGACCTCGTAGATGTCGCGGATCTGCTCGAAGCGCTGGAGGATGCGACTGAGGGATTCGACGCCCGCCACTTCGACCGTCAGGCGCATCGTCACGGTGCGGTCGGGGTGCGTCTGGCTGTTGATCGAGAGCAAATTGATCTTCTCGTCCGCCGCGACGCTGGAGACATCGCGCATCAGACCAACACGATCCCATGCCTCCATGCGTACACCAACCGGATATGCCTGCGTCTGTGTATTGCCCCACGAGACGGGCACGAGCCGTTCCTGCTCCGGTTCTTTGATGACGTTCGGGCAGTCGGTGCGGTGGACGGTGATGCCCTTGCCGCGTGTCACGTAGCCGATGATCTCATCGCCCGGCACGGGCTTGCAGCAGGTCGCGAGCCGGGTCAGCAAGTCGCCGACGCCCATCACCTCGATACCGGACGTGGCGCTCGCCGGGCGCGGCGCAGCCTCCGTTGGTGGCAGCGCGATCACCTGCTCAACCGGGTTGAGCGCCGAGACTTGCTGGGCGATCTGTTGTGTCGAAACGGCGCCATAGCCAATGGCGGCAAGGAAGTCATCGAGGCGGTTGTAGCGCGTGAACTGCTTGGCGATCTCCTCCAGTTTGATCTCGACGCCGAGCCGCTTCAGTTCCTTTTCCAGCATGTCCCGACCCTGGGCGATGTTCTGGTCGCGCTGCTGGCGGCGAAACCACTGGCGAATCTTCTCGCGTGCCTGCGCGGTATGAACGTAACCGGAGGAGGCGAGCAGCCAATCCCGGCTCGGCCCGACCTTCGCGCGGGAGGTCATGATTTTGATCATCTCGCCATTGTGCAATTGATAGTCGAGCGGCACGAGCCGGTCATTGACCATCGCGCCGACGCATGTGTGGCCGACATCGGAGTGGATGCGATAGGCGAAATCCACCGGCGTCGAACCGGCCGGTAGTTCGATGATGTCCCCAGCGGGCGTGAAGACGTAGAGCATCTCCTGGAAGACATCGCTCTTCAGCGTCTCCACGAAGGCTTGGGCGTCCACCACCTCGTCGCGCCAGTCCATCAGTTGCCGCAGCCACGCAACGCGCGCCTCGAGGCCGGCGTCGCGCTTGCCGCCCTCCTTATAGCGCCAGTGCGAGGCGATGCCGTACTCAGCAGCGATGTGCATCTCTTTCGTGCGGATCTGCACCTCGACCGGGCGGGCATCAAGCGCGCGGACGGCGGTATGGAGGGACTGGTACATGCTCTCCTTCGGGGAAGCAATGTAATCGTCGAACTCGCCGGGGATCGGCCGCCACATCGTGTGAATAATACCGAGGGCGGCGTAGCAATCCTTCAGTTCCGGCACGATCACGCGGATGGCGATCGCATCGTAGATCTCTTCGAGCGTCCGGCGTTTTTGGTCCATCTTCCGCGCGATGGACCAGAGATGCTTGGCGCGGCCATAGACGTCGGCCTGAATGCCTGCGGTGCCGAGCGCCTCTTTCAGCGTCTCGATCACCCGGTTGATGTAGGCGGTGCGGTTGCCGCCCTGCGCTTCGAGCGAGGCATCAATGACACGATAGCGATCCGGTTCGAGCGCTTTGAAGGCGAGGTCTTCCAACTCACTCTTGATCTGCCAGATACCGAGGCGATTGGCGAGCGGCGCGTAGATTTCCATCGTCTCCTGCGCGGTCGCCAGTTGCTTGCCGCGCGGCATCGAGCCGAGCGTGCGCATGTTGTGGAGGCGATCGGCCAGTTTGATCAACACGACACGCACATCGTCCGCCATCGCGAGGAACATCTTCCGCAGGCTCTCCGCCCGCGCCACATCTTCGCGGTCGGAGATCCACTCGATCCGCTTCAACTTCGTCACGCCGTCCACCAGCCGGGCGACTTTCTCCCCGAACTGGTTACGGATGTCATCGAGCGTGATCGTTGTGTCCTCGGGCACGTCGTGGAGCAGCGAGGCGGCAATCGTCTCCGCGTCCATCTGCATGTCGGCGAGAATCATCGCCACCGCGACGGGATGCGTGATGTACGCCTCGCCCGACTTCCGATCCACGCCCGCGTGCGCGTCCGTCGCAACGATGTATGCCCGCGTCACGAGGGAGAGATCGGCGACGCCCATCCCCGCGCTGTGCAACTGCTGTTCGAGCGGCTGGAAGAACGTCATATCGGTGGGTGGATGTACCGAAGAAACGGCAGCGGTAGCCATCAGTGCGAGTCACCTTTTTCTCTTGCATGCGATGCAGGCCGGGGTGAGGCTGGTTCCGCACAGCCCTCCAACAAAGTATAACACATGACAATGGAGGACTGTTCCCCGCACGCTACGATTCCTTCATGGCCGAGAATTGTTCGTACTCGATACGGGTTGCTTGATAGACAGGGGCATCAATACGCTGTACCATATCACCGTTAGTACATAGTTTTGTACAGAAGCGGCATCGAAAGAGGGATACGATGGTAACGACGCTCTCCATTGCCGAAGCGCGCGAGCAGTTCACTCGCCTGCCGGAACGGTTTGACGAGGAACCCGACCTTACCGTGCAGATAACGAGACATGGCAAGCCCGTGATGGTTGTCCTGCCGTGGGATACATACGAATCAATCATCGAAACGATGGAGGTTATGGCGGACCCAGACCTCATGGCAGCACTCCGGCAAAGCGCGAATGACATTGCACAGGGCAAGACGAGCGATCTCGCAACGGTGAAGGCTCGCCTTGGATTCTCCGCGTGATATGGCGAGTCGAACTCACTGAAACTGCCGAGACGCTGCTCGCCAATATCCGTGACCGGCGCATACAAGAACAACTCATCAAGCGGGCAGAGCGATTGGCGATTGACCCCGAGAAGCAAGGAAAGCCACTTTCCGGGGATTTGTTCGGCTATTACAGTGTACGCGCTGTCAAGGAGCGCTATCGCATTCTTTTCCAGATTCAGAATGATGTCGTCCTCGTCTCCGTGGTTGCCGTCGGCATCCGCAAACACGGCGATACGAACGATATCTACACACTCGCGCAACGGCTTTTTCGGCAAGGGCTTCTCGCTCCCGATACGATGAAGGATGAGAAGGGATGCGTCTAAAAGTCGGTCGGTTTTGGGATCGAGGCCTTCCCCGGTGGTAACAGCAACTGTGTTCGGTGTCAAGGGGTTGCTGCCGACATCCGTGCATAACTGAGACGAATAGCTGAGAAAGAAGGTGGTCGCAGGCTTTCCAGCCTGCCGTTCGCTGCGGAGAGGCAGGCTGGAAATCTGCCCAGAGGGCGACCGTATCACCGGGGATGGACGGACGTTGGCGGACGTCGAAATGTTTCATATGCTCCTCAGTGCGGACGGTCAGCGACTGCTTGCGGAGATCGCGGCGCGCGGCCTGACCGAAGCGAACACGCTCGCTCTCGCCACGGAATTCCGCCATCGCTACCCCGCGCCGCTCGTTGTTGCCGCGATGACGCAGATTCGCCTCCGCGAGCGGGCGCGCACCAAATTCGGTGACGATGCGGCGCGGATGTACTTCACCCAGGCCAGTTTGGAGCAAGCGACAAGCGCGCTCGTCGCCGCCCACCGCGCCGCTCGCTATCGCGCCGCGCGTCGCATTGCCGACCTCTGCTGCGGTATTGGCGGCGATCTGCGTGCCCTCGCGGACGGTCATGATGTACTCGCCGTGGATCGTGATCCCCTCACAGCAGCCATCGCGACAGCGAACATGCGCGCGCTTGATCTCGCCGATCATGTCACCGTCCGGTGCGACGATATGACAGCGGTTGATCTCACGGGATATGACGCGGCGTTCCTCGACCCGGCGCGGTGATCCGCGCGCACCTCGTCGCGGATGTCGCCGCATCCATCAATGGCGCGCTCCTCGACCCAACCATTGCCTACATCACGAGCGACACGCTGACTGCCACGCCGTTCGCCCGCGCCTACAGCATCGAGGACGCGATGCCCTTCAGCCTCAAACGCCTCCGCGCCTACCTGCGCGAGCGCGCCATCGGCCACGTCGTCATCAAGAAGCGCGGCTCTCCCCTCACACCCGAAGCGCTGATGAGCGATCTCCGCCTCTCCGGCGACGATCACCGCATCCTCTTCCTCACCAAAGTCGCCGGCAAACACGCCGTCCTCATCGGCGAGCGGGCTGAAACCGAATGAACCGAAGGCGCAAAGAAAGATTTAGCACAGAGGACACAGAGGACACAGAGGAAATCGTTTTGTTTCTCTTCTCTGTGCTCTCTGTGTTCTCCGCGTCTTCTGTGCTTGTGTCATCTCTTTTCAGAATGCGTCAACTGATGCGCGGGTCGAGGGCGTCGCGGAGGCCGTCGGCAATCAGGAAGACGCTGAGGACGGTCAGGAAGATCATCACACCGGGGCTGACGACGAGCCAGGGCGCTTTGAGCGCGTACTGAAACGACTTGGAGAGCATGTTGCCCCAACTGGCGGTCGGCGGCTGGACGCCGAAACCGAGCGCGCTCAGACCCGATTCGGCGAGGATCGCGCCCGCGATGTCGAACCCGGCGACGACGAGCACCGTCGAGATGACATTCGGGAAGATATGCCGGAACATCAGTCGCACATTCGAGGAGCCGAGGACGCGGGCGGCATCAATATAATCGTGCTGGCTGACGGAGAGCACGACCGCGCGCACCTGCCGAGCTGTCCCTTGCCAACTGAAGAGGCCGAGGATCAGCGCGAGGCCGACGACACCCGGTGAGAAGATCACCGAGAGCAGGATGAGCAAAAAGAGGAGTGGAATATTGACCGTCGTCTGGATCAGCCCGTTGATCGCATCGTCCACCCAGCGGCGATAGAAGCCGCCGAGAACACCGAGGCTGACGCCAATGACGAGCGACGTGAGCGTCGCGAGGACGCCGATCAAGAGCGAAATCCGCCCCGCGTAGAGCAAGCGGATGAGGATGTCCCGCCCTAATTCGTCAGTGCCAAGCCAGTGCGCGTGCGAGGGCTTCTCTAGCCGTGACAATAAATCCTGCATTGCCGGGTCTTTATTGAACAGATGACCGACGACCGGCGCGGCGAGGCTGAGGAGCGTAACGAGCAAGAGCAGGACACAGGCGAAGAGCGTCACGCGGTCGCGCCGCAGATGCCGGTAGGCGCGCTGCCAGTAACTGAGACTCGGCGTGCCCGCCGCCTGCGCCCGGTCAACCGCCGAAAACGTGCCCTCGCCCGCCAGTTCGCTCATCGGTCACTCATAGCGCACACGCGGATCGGCGAACCCGTAGGCGATGTCCGCCAGCAGATTGCCGAGAATGACGAGCGAGGCGAAGATGACGGTCAGGGCCATCACGGTCGGATAATCGCGGCGGAAGGCGGCCTGCACGGCGAGCCGCCCCATCCCCGGCCACGAAAAGACCGTCTCGAAGAGCACCGCGCCGGAGAAAAACCCCGCCAGCGACCCGCCGAGGATCGTAATAATTGGTAGCAAGGCATTGCGCACCGTATGGCGGAGGGTGATAGTGCGCTCCCGCAGTCCCTTCGCGCGCGCCGTACGCACATAATCCTGCTGCAAGACGTCGAGCATCCCGGAGCGGGTGAAGCGGGCGAAGAGAATCCAGAAACCCATCGCGGCGATGATCGCGGGTAGCAGGAGATGATGCAACCGCCCGAGGATGTCGCCGGACTGCCCCGGCTCCGCGATACCGCCGAGCGGGAAGATGCCGTACGGTGCGGCGAAGACGAGGATCATCAGGCCGAGCCACCAATGCGGGATCGCCTGCCCGACAACCGTAAAGATGCGAATCGCCGTGTCAATCGGGCCGCCGCGGTGCAGCGCCGCCTGAATGCCGAGCGGAATGCCAATCAGACCGATCAAAAACGCGGCGAGCGAGAGTTCGAGCGTCGCGGGGACCCGCTCCATCACCTTGTCGAGTACCGGCCGGTTGTCCTCGAACGACCGCCCGAAATTCAGGCGCGCAATGTTCCCGACCCACCGAACATACTGCACCGGGATTGGCTGATCGAGGCCGAAGTTGTGTGCGAGTTGCGCCTTGTACTCCGGCGTGATGTCCGGGCTTTCCAACAGCGTCGCCGGGCCACCGGGCGCGAGATGGATAATCACGAACGTAATCAGCGTGACGCCGAGCAGCAGCAAAACCGACTGAATGAGCCGCCGCACGAGAAAGCGTGCCATAGCCCCTCCGGGGCAGTAGGCAGTAGAGAGTAGACAGTAGACAGCGAATCCCGATCCCATTCTGTCTACTGTCTACTCTCTACTGCCTGCTATCCCTGAATCCACCACTCCCAGACGTCGTTGAGACCGAGCGCCTTGCTCGCCCTGACGCCCTTCACCCGTTTGTTAATCACTTGATGACCGAGTTCGTAGTAGAGCCAGATCCATGGCGATTCGTCGGTGAGCGTCCGGCTGATCTCCTGATAGATGACCGCGCGCTTCCCCCGGTCGAGTTCCTTCAATCCCTGCTCGTACAAATCCTGCACATGCGGATTCTGGTAATCCACGCGATTGAAGGCGGGGCCGGCGTCCTTCTTGAACCAGATCGTGTCGGGGTCCACACTGGCGATGTAGGCATTGACGTACGCCGCCCAGTCGTATGGCCCCTCTTTCGTTTGCTTGAGGAGCGCGCCGAACTCCAGCCCGCGCACCTCGACATCCGCCCCAATCGCCTTCCACTGCTGCTGCGCGATCGTCGCCAGTTGCTCGCGCACGGGCGTCGTGTTCGGCCCGAAGAGGACGAGCATCTTCAGCGGCTGGCCATTCTTCTCGCGCACGCCATTCGCGCCCGGCTTCCAGCCCGCCTTGTCGAGCAACTGCTTTGCCTTCGCGAGGTCGTATTTGAACGGGTTCGCATTCGGATCGGCCGCCCAACTCGTCGGCAGATACATCTGCGTCGCCCGCTTGCCAATTCCGTAGATCAGTTTGTCAACGATGGCGTCCTTGTCAATCGCATAGTTGAGCGCCTGCCGGACATTCTTATCCTTCAGCGCCTCCATCCGGGTATTGAGGCCGATGTAGGTGACAGCGAGATTCGCGGCGTCCGTCGGGTAGGCGTTCAGTTTGGCGTTCTTCGTCAGGT
>JBPCPB010000329.1:0-12945 GCA_050999735.1 Thermomicrobiales bacterium
GCGGTGCCTGCACGCCAAATACCGGCACCGAGGTGACCGGCCCCCGACGTATACGAAGTGGGCAGATTCAGAAACTGAATCTCAGTAATTTCTCAATCCCGGGCAAGCAGCGCGACGAGGCGTTTCGGCGCCGTCATCCGGTAGCCGTCTTCGATGAGGGCCGCGATTTCGTCCCAATCGAGTTCGCGATCGAGCCAGACGCCAATCCATCCGTGATGCCCGACGTACGGCGGCACGAAGAATCGTTTCGGGTCGGAGCCGACGAACGCATCCTGTGCGCCCGGTGGGGCCTTGCACCATAACGCCGTACGACCGTCAACGTTGTGCTGCATGGTGGAGATCTTGTCCCGCACCCGAAAGGTTGGGACATCGCCCCACGTCACCTTTTCGGTGGCCTCCGGCAGGGTGAGACAGATCGCTCGCAGCCGATCCAAGGGATCATTATGCATCGGTCATCCCTTTCATACATTCGCTGACGTCGCGCTACGCTGCGGCGGAACTCTGCGTGTCGTCCGCCGCGTCCTCCACCCCGATATAGAGGTGATTGGGCGAGACGAGCGGTGTAGGCCGTACCGGGATACCGGCGATTTGTTCCTGCTCACCCGCCTGCGCGGGATTGAGAAGGACGAGTTCGGGCACCACGCCGAATCGCTCCCGGTAGCGCTCCGCCGCCGCCTCAACCTTCGCACGAAGCGGGCGTTTCCGGTCGTTGTCGAACCAAATGAGAAACATGATTTCCCTCCATCGGTCAGTTCGGTCTGACGACAGTATACCAGAACATAGGTTCGACTTGCAAGAAATGGACTGTACGTGCAAACTGAACGTACAGTGGACTCCGGCCTACATTATCGTGTGGTCGGAAAAATTGTGGATAACTGCCGCTCGAATTGGGGATAATCCGTGGACGATGTGGGTAATACTGTACGTACATTGCGGATAACTTTCGATGGCTGCCACGAACGCCGATAATCGTTGAGGGATCATGAGCGAGCGCCTTTCGCCAGCCGAATCACTCTCCGAGCGTCCGCCGTCACGCTCAGGTCATGTCTCGGTCCTGCAAGAGGCGTCTATTGATCTGCTTGCGCCCGCGCCAGGAACACTGCTGCTCGATGGGACGTTCGGCGGCGGTGGGCATACGCGAGCGCTCCTTGATGCATCCGCGCCGGATGGTCGCGTCCTCGCGCTCGACGCCGATCCAGATGCGATCGCGCGGGGCGCCGCATTGCACGCGGCGTTCGGCGACCGGCTGACCCTGCGTCACGCGAACTTCGCGGCGATGACTGAGGCGGCGGCGGCGGTTGGCTGGCAGCAGGGGACGGTCGCGACGATTCTGCTCGATCTCGGCCTCTCATCGTTCCAACTCAGCGACGCGGCGCGCGGCTTTTCCTTCATGCATGATGGGCGGCTCGATATGCGGTTCGACACCACGCGCGGCGCGACGGCGGCAGAGATCGTCAACACCTGGGACGAGACGGCGCTGGCGGACCTCTTCTGGGCCTACGGCGAGGAACCGGCATCCCGGCGCGTCGCGCGGCAGATCGTCCAGCGGCGAACAACGCGGCCCTATGAAACGACGCTCCACCTGGCGGAGACCGTCGTCGGCGCGAAGGGCGGGCGACGCGGACGGATCCATCCGGCGACGCAGGTTTTTCAAGCGCTCCGCATCGCGGTCAATGATGAGGTCGGCGCACTGGAACGGGCGCTGATCGCGGCGCGCGATCTCCTGCGCCCCGGTGGGCGGCTTGCCGTCATTTCGTTCCATTCGCTGGAAGACCGGGCCGTGAAACTCTTCTTCCGGCACGAAGCGAGCGCGACCGAGCCGGATATGCTGCCGCGCTCCGTGCCCGTGCAGCCGCTGGCGCGCGTGCCCACCCTGCGTATCCTCACGCCGCGCCCGGTTGTGCCGACCCCGGCGGACATCGCCGCGAACCCGCGCGCGCGGAGCGCCAAGTTGCGTGTCGCCGAAAAGCGCGCGCCGGATGGAGGCGCCTGATGCTTTTTCCCGCGCGAACACGAGCGACCGTCACGCGCATTCCCGTGCCGATGGCCGTGCCAATCGCGGAGGATGCGGCGCTCCCAATTGGCGCGCGTCTTGCCAGCGGCGCGCAGGGATTGCGCGCGCGCGCGCGAACGGAGGCAGTGCGCCGGATCGTCGTCTGGCTCCTTGTGACGACCTGCGTCGGCGCGCTGGGCCTTGCCTACTTATTCGAGACGAGCCATGTTGCCTCGCTTGCCAGCCAGCGAGCGACGCTCGAAGAAGAGACCGCGAAAACGCGGGACGCCAATGCGCGTCTGGCGGCGCAAGCGGCCGGTTTCCAGACATTGAGCCGTGCGGATACGACCGCGCGCGGTCAGGGTCTACTCCCCGCCACACCGAGTAGCATCGTCTACCTCACGCTCCCGGATGTGCCGGATGCGCCGCCGACCGCGACCGCCGCGTCCTCACCGGCGCCCGGCCTGCGGCAACGGATCGTGAATGCGTTGACCGGCCGCGCGCGCGCCGAAAATAATGGGCTGACGACAGCGACACCGGGGGCAAAGCCATGAACAAAGGGGTTATATCTGGGTGGCGTATCATCTCCCTCTTCTGCGTCTTCACGCTGGTGACGAGCGCGATTGGCTGGCGGCTTGTCTCCTTTCAGGTCATCGGCAGCGAGCGGTTGCAGTCGCAGGGGCGGGATTTTCGCGTCCAGGAGCAGACGTTGTTGCCGCGCCGCGGGCTGATCCGCGACCGGGGCGGTTTGGTGCTCGCGACGAATGCCCCTTCGACGGACATCTACTTGACGCCGAAGACACTGACTGACCGGGAGCGCGTCGGGCTGGCACAGGAGCTCTCGGCGATCCTGACGCTCCCACTCGATACGGTCTATACCCGCGTCAACAACACGAAAGTAGATTTGTCGCTCGTCACGCGGCAACTCGATGACGCGACCGTCGCGGCGATCAAGGCGCGGTTTCCGCCGAAGGACCATCCGGAAATCGTCTATCAGGAAGTGCCAAAGCGTGCGTACCCGAACGGGCCATTCCTCTCGCCCCTGCTCGGCTTCACGAATGCCGACGGCGCGGGCGTCTATGGCGTCGAAGGGCGGTACAACGATCTCATCGGTGGCGAGCCGGGCACGCTTGTCGCCGAGACCAATATCGCGGGTCAGCCACTCGCCCTGGGCGAGCGGCAATATCGCGCGCCGGTCGAGGGCGCGGACCTGACGCTGACGATTGACGCGGCGATCCAGCGGATGGCGGAAGATGAACTGGCGCGGACGATCAGCGAGCAAGGCGCGGTCGGCGGCACGATCCTCATCATGGACCCGAATACCGGTGCGATCCTCGCCTCCGCCTCCGCGCCATCGTACGATCCGAACGCCTTCAACCGCGCGGACCCGCAGAGTTACCTCAATCCCGCCGTGAGCGCGACGTACGAACCCGGCAGTACCTTCAAGATTTTCACGATGGCGTCCGGCTTGCAAACAGGCGGCATCACCCCACAGACGACGCTTGTTGACAATGGCTACTTCAAGGTTGATCCAGACACGCTGTACAACCTCGATCACACGGCATGGGGCCCGGAGACGATGGAGCAAGTACTGGAGCGTTCATCGAACGTCGGTGCGTCGTACATCGCGAAGCGTACGGGGAAAGAGAACTTCTACGGGATGCTGCGGCAGTTTGGGATGGGGCAGAAGACGGGCGTGGATCTCGATGGCGAGGAGATCGGCATCGTTCGCTGGCCCGATAACCCGACGACGATCTGGAACCCGATTGATCTCTACACGAATTCGTTCGGGCAGGGGCTGACCGTCACGCCGTTGCAGATGGTCACCGCTGCCTCCGCGATCGCGAATGGCGGGACATTGTATACTCCGTACGTCGTGGGCCGCGTCGAGCGGCACGGCGATCTGATCCAGGATCGCCAGCCGCAGCCGGTTCGTCAGGTTATCCGGCCGGAGGTTGCGGCGTCGGTGCGGCAGATGATGACCGAAGCGGAGCACAACGCTCTGGCGAGTAAAGTGAATCTGCCGGGGTATGCTATTGCGGCGAAGACGGGAACGGCGCAGATTCCGGACCCAAAGACGGGGACCTATGATCCGAATAAAACGATTGCCTCGATTATCTCCTTTTTTCCTGCTGAGAAGCCACTCTTCACCGTGCTCATCAAGATTGATCAGCCGCAGAAGAACGCACTCGGTGGCGATGTCGCGGCTCCCGCGCTCGGCAGGTTGGCAGGCCAACTGCTGCGCTATGCGGGCGTCCCACCCGCGCCGCCGAGGAAGCCATGATCCGGTTGCGTGATGTCCTGATCGGCGCCAACGGTGCGCCGGGAGAGGGGATGGCGCTGCCGCTACCGCCGGATTTCCTCTTCCCCGCGATCGTCATTGACTCCCGCCAGATCACGAAGGACGCGCTCTTTTTCGCCCTGCCCGGCACGGCAACCGACGGGCACGCATTCATCGGGCAGGCGGCGGAGCGCGGCGCGGCCTGTGCGGTCGTGCGCGCGGATTGGCTCGCGGGTGTGATCGCGGCGGGCAATCCGCCGCCGCTTCCGGTCATCACCGTCCCGGAGACGCTGACCGCGCTGCAATCGCTCGCGTCATGGTGGCGCACGCTCTATCCGGCGCCGCTCGTCGGCGTGACGGGAAGCGTCGGCAAGACGAGCACGAAGGAACTGATTGCGACGGTTCTCAGCCGCCGCTACCACGTGTTGCGCAATCCCGGCAACCTCAATGCGATCACCGGCATGCCGCTTGCCGTGCTCGGACTGACGCCGGATGTGCAGGTGGCGGTCGTCGAGATGGGGCTGTATGACGCCGGCGACATTGCGACGATGGTGAAGATCGCGCAACCTCGCATCGGCGTTGTCACGAACATCGGGGTGTCGCATGCCGAGCGGCTCGGCTCGCAGGAAGCGCTGATCGCGAACAAAGGCGACCTCGTCGCCGGCTTGCCGCCGGACGGATGCGCCATCCTCAATGGTGATGATCTCAATGTGCGCGGCATGCGATCGCGCACCACGGCGCGCGTCGTTACCTATGGTCTGAACGACGACAACGACATCCGCGCGTCGGACGTTGAGAGTGAGGGATTGTCCGGCATCGCCTTCCGGCTGATGCTGCCTGGCGAGCGTGTGGTTCGTGTCCGGATCCCGCTACTGGGGCGGCACAGCGTGCATACCGCGCTGGCGGCGACGGCGGTCGCGCGGGAGTTCGGTCTCGCGTTGCCGGACATTCTCGCCGGACTCGAAGGTGGGCAGACCCAATTGCGCTTGTATACCGTGCCGGGGCCGAATGGCGCGATTCTAATTGACGATACGTACAACAGCAGCCCGCAGTCCACGCTCGCCGCATTGAATTTGCTCGAAGAGCTTGATGCGCCCCGACGCATTGCCGTGCTGGCGGACATGCTGGAACTCGGCGTCTACGAGGTTGATGGGCATACGCATGTCGGGCAGCGGGCGGCGGCGGTCGTGGATCGGCTCTATACCTTCGGAAGCCGGAGTGTGATCACGGCGGAAGCGGCGACGATGGCCGGGATGCCGAAAGAGCACGTTGTTGCCTTCCTCCCCGACGGCATGGATGCACTCGCGCGCCTGTTGCGGTCGGAGTTGCGGCCCGGCGATGTCGTGCTGATCAAAGGCTCGCGTGGAATGCATATGGAAACGCTGGTTGACGCACTGCGCGCCGAAGCGGGGCCAGAGACGGACGCCGCTTCGACGGACAGCGCGAGCACGATGACCTGTCCGGGCGGTCAGGCATGATCGGGCCGCCATCGCTCGCCGCCATTATCTTGCTGCATACCGAGGTGCTGCCCGTCCAACCACGGGCGAATCTCGCGGCATCACTCGCGCTGGGGGCGGTCGCGTTCGTGATGACCGTCATCATAGGGCGTCCGATCATCGCGACACTCAAACACTACAAGATCGGCAAGCGCATCCGTGTCGAATTGCCCGCAAGCCATATGGTGAAGATGGGCACGCCGACGATGGGCGGGATCATGATTGCCGTCAGCGTCGTCCTGCTCACGGCGATCTTCAACCTCGTCGGACGGCTTTCGATGCTGCTGCCGCTCGGCGTGCTGCTCGCCTGCGCGGTCCTCGGTGCGGTAGACGACATGCTCAATCTCGTCGGCGGCACGCGCACCGGACTGACGGCACGGTTCAAGTTCGCCTGGCTCTTTTTGTTCGCGGCGGTGGCGGCATGGGTGCTCTATGGCCCGCTCGGCCTGCACAATATGTTCGTCCCGTTTGTCGGGAAATTCGACATCGGACTCATCTATTTTCCGATCGCGCTCGTCGGTATTATGGGCTTCGCGCACGCCGTCAATCTGACCGACGGGCTGGACTCACTCGCGGGCGGCACGGCGGCCATCGCGTACATCGCCTATGGGATCATCGGCTATTTGCAGGGCCAATTGCAGGTTGTAACATTCTGCTTCACGATGGTCGGGGCGCTGATCGGCTTTCTCTGGTACAACGCGCACCCGGCGCAAGTCATCATGGGCGATACGGGGTCGCTCGCGATTGGCGCCGGGTTGGCGGTGGCGGCATTTCAGACCGGGCAATGGCTCATTTTGCCCGTTGTCGGCTTCGTCTTCGTCTTTGAGACGCTCTCCGTGATGCTCCAGGTGGGCTATTTCAAACTCTCACATGGGAAGCGCATCTTCAAGAAAGCGCCGATCCATCATCATTTCGAGCTGATCGGCTGGTCGGAGACGCAGGTCCAGATGCGGTTCTGGCTCGTCGGTATCGCGGCGGGGATGCTTGGCATCGCCCTCGCGCTCTCGTAGGGGATTCGGTATGACGGAGCGGACGTTACCCCCACATCTGCGCGGCAGACATGCCCTCCTGATTGGCCTCGGCCTCCATGACGGTGGCGCTGGCGTGGCTCGCTTTCTTGTCCGCGCAGGGGCGGACGTGACGGTGACGGATCGCCGGGACGCGGCCGCGCTCGATACGGCAATCCGCTCGCTGGATGGGCTGCCCGTGACCTACCGGCTCGGCGGGCATGAGGGCATTCAGGTCCGCGAGTATGACCTCGTCGTGCGCAATCCCGCCGTTCCGATGGATGCGCCACTCCTCATGGAGGCGCGTGCGGCGGGTATCCCGGTGGAGATGGAGATGACGCTCTTCCTCGCCGCCTGCCCTGCGCCGGTGATCGGCGTGACGGGGACGAAGGGGAAGACGACGACCGCGCTCTGGATCGGCAGTATGCTCACGCAATGGAAACCGGAGACGGTCGTCGCGGGGAACATGGGTATCTCCGCGCTCGACACGCTCCCCGCGATCACGCCCCGGACGCCCGTCGTGCTGGAACTCTCCTCATTCCAACTCGAGGCGACCGGCGAGCGCGGGTTGAGTCCACGGATCGCGGTGATCACGAACCTCTCGCCGGATCATCTCGACCGCTACCCTACCTTCGACGCCTACGCGGAGGCGAAATGGGCCATCGCGCGGCATCAGACGACGAACGATACGTTGATCGTCCCCGCGTGGACGCCCGATGCTGCGCGAACGGATCGGGGGGTGGCGTTCCTTGCCGAGCGGGCGAGCGAAGCCCGCGCGCGCGTTGTACCGTTTGGCGCATTGCCACCCGTGGCGGGGTATCCGCCCGGCTCATGGTGGATCGAGGATGCGGACACTCTCCTGTGGGCCGACGGCACCCGGTCGTATCCGCTCGGGCGGGGGAGCGATCTCGCGCTGGTGGGGGCGCATAATCGGATCAACGCGTGCGCGGCGGCGGCGGCGGCGCTCGCCTATGGCGCGCCGGTAGACGCGGTGCGCGCCGGACTCCGGGCCTTTCGCGGCACGCCGCATCGCTATGAAGACCTCGGCGTGGTGCGCGGTATCCGGTTCATCAATGACACGGCGGCGACCGCACCGGCGGCGGCGGTCGCGGCGCTCCGGACGACGCCCGCGCCGGTGATTCTGCTCGCGGGCGGGTCGGATAAGGGCCTCGATTTCACTGCCCTCGCGGACGCGATGCTCGGCGCGAAGGCGATCATCCTCTTTGATGGCCGCGTGCCGACACCCCTCATAGCAATGTTGAAAGCGCGTGGCTATGCGGGGCCGGTCATCGGGCCGGAGCGCACGATGGCGGATGCCGTGACGGAGGCGGTCAGCCTGGCGGCGCCGGGCGATACGGTGCTGCTCTCGCCGGGTGCGGCGTCATTCGGCGTATTCCAGAACGAGTTTGACCGTGGGGATCAGTTTCGCGCCGCCATCGAACGGTTGCGACAAGAAGCAGAGGCGCATTGATGGTCGTTGAACGGATCGCCCTGAACGGAACGCGCCCGCCCGCGCGCCCCGCAACTGCCGCACCGCAGGGGCAGGTAGACACCGTACTTGTCGGCACGTTGATCGTGCTCGCCTCATTTGGCATGTTGGTGCTCTTCAGCGCGTCGTACGCCATTGGCATCCGGGATACGGGCGACAGTCTCTATTTCCTCAAGCGGCAGGCCGCGTCGGCACTCCTCGGTGTCGCGGCGCTGCTCGTTACCGCGCGGGTGGACTATCATTTCTGGCGGCGGTGGTCGGTGCCCGCGATGGTCGGGACGGGGCTGATGCTTCTCGCCGTCCTGCCGCTCGGGCGGACGGTCTTCGGCGCGCGACGCTGGTTCGAGGTTGGGCCGGTGCAGGTGCAGCCGAGCGAGATCATGCAGTTCGTCCTCGTCCTTTACATGGCGGACTTGCTCGACCGCAAAGGGAGCCGGATTCGCCATTTCCTCAATGGGGCGATCCCGTTCGCGATCATCCTTGGGGCGATTCTTTTCCTCGTCATGCTCGAACCCGATCTCGGCACGGCGACGGTGCTCGCCGTCGTCGGCATCAGCGTCTTCCTGATCGCGGGCGCGGACATCCGGCAACTCGGGCTTTTCCTGTTGAGCGGCGCGGGTGCGTTCGCGCTGCTCGCGTTCACCGCACCGTACCGGCGGGAACGGTTGCTGCTCTTCCTGCACCCGGAGCGCGATCTGCGCGACGCGGGCTGGCAACTCTGGCAAGCGCGCATTGCCCTTGGCGATGGCGGCATTTTCGGCCTCGGCCTCGGCGCGTCGCGGCAAAAATTCAGTTGGCTCCCGGCCGCGCACACCGACGCGATTTTCGCCGTCATCGGTGAGGAACTCGGCCTCGTCGGTTGTGCGGTCGTGATCGGATTGTTCGCGGTGGTCGCGGTGCGCGGCTACCGGACGGCGATGCGCGCGCCGGATCGTTTCGGCGGGATCATGGCGACCGGCATCACGACGTGGCTCGTCTTTCAGGCGGTCATTAATATCGGCGGCGTGACGACGGCGATTCCCTTCACCGGTGTGCCGCTACCATTGTTCTCCTACGGCGGCTCGTCGCTCGCGGTCACACTCGGGGCGCTCGGCGTGCTCATCAATATCTCGCGTGCGACAGAGGCGCCGAAACGGTCGCCGCGCCGCGCGCGGCAGATGAATGGGTTTGACAATGGCTGAGCGGACGCACGCAGCGATGACGCTCCCACGGGTGGGAGCGACGGTCCATTTCGTCGGCATTGGCGGCGCGGGGATGGTCGGGCTGGCGCGCATTTTGCTCGCGCAGGGATACCACGTCACCGGCTCTGACCGGAGCGATTCGCCCGCGCTCCGCATGCTCCGCGATCTTGGCGCGGTCGTGCATGTCGGTCATGACGCGGCGTACGTCGGTGACGCGGCGCTCGTCGTCATCTCGGCAGCGGTGCGCGATGAGAATGTCGAATTGGCGGTGGCGTGGGCGCGCGGCATCCCGGTCGTCAAGCGGGCCGCGCTGCTCGGCGCGCTCGCGAACGCGCGACGATGCATCGCGGTGGCGGGCACGCATGGCAAGAGCACGACGAGCGGCATGATCGCCTTCATCCTCAGTACGCTTGGGCACGATCCGCTCTTCGTCGTCGGTGCGGAAATCCGCGACCTCGGCACGAGCGCGCGCAACGGCGCCGGTCCGCTTTCGGTTGTCGAGGCGGACGAATACGATTATTCGTTCCTGCACCTGACGCCGGATATCGCCGTCATCACGAATATCGAGCACGACCACCCCGACATCTTCCCGACGGTTGACGCCTATCTCCACGCCTTCGCGCGCTTCGCGTCGCAAACGCGCGCCGGCGGGACGATGATCGTCGGCGCGGACGATCCGCACAGTGCGGCGATTGTTGCAGCGATGACCGGGCAACGAAGCGTGCAGACCGTCGGTACCACGCGGACGGCAGACTGGCAGATCGCCTTCGAGGCGGACGGTGCAATGGCGTTGACTCACGGTGGTGAGGAGATTGGGTGCACCATGCTCGCGGTCGCCGGGGAGCACAATGCGCGGAATGCGGCGATGGCGGTTGCGGCCTGCGCGGCGGTCGGCGTGGATGCGGGCGCGGCGCTCCGCACCGTCGCGATGTATCGTGGCGTCGGGCGGCGATTCGAGGTTGTCGGGGAAGCGGCGGGCATACTCGTCATTGACGACTACGCGCATCATCCGACGGAAGTGCGAGCGACGCTCGCGGCGGCGCGGGCGCGCTATCCGGCGCGGCGCATCGTCGCGGTCTTCCAGCCGCATACCTATAGCCGTTCGTCGCTCTATGCCGCCGCATTCGCCGAGGCGTTATCCGGCGCCGATGTCGCCTTTGTCACCGATATTTACGCGGCGCGCGAGCCGGATCCCGGCACGATCCACGCGCGCGATATTGCCGATGCCGTTGCCGGTGGGCGCGGCGTGTATAGTGGCGACCTCGCCGCGACGGTGACGCGCGTCATGGCTGCGATCCAGCCGGGCGATGTGGCTCTCACACTCGGCGCGGGAGATAGTACGACCGTCGGCCCGCTCGTGTTGCAGCGGCTGCAATCGCATGCGGTGGCGCCATGACGGTGGGAGTACGCATGACTGACCGGGCGGCGATCAAAGCTAATGAGCCGTTGCGCCGCCACACGACGCTGCATGTCGGCGGCCCGGCAGATTGGTTTCTCAAGATCGGCGCGGCGGACGGCGACGAGCCGCTCTGTCGTGCCCTGCAATGGGCAACGGCAGAGGGTATCGCGGTCACGGTAATTGGCGGCGGCAGCAATGTCCTCGCGGCGGATGCCGGAGTCGCGGGATTCGTCATCAAGGTCCTCACGCCGCGCCCGATGATCCAGATTGACCTCGCCGATCCCGCCGCCCCGATCGTCACGGGGCATGCCGGGATGCTGATGTCCGGGTTCGCGGAGGTGTGCGGCGAGCGGGGGCTGGCGGGGCTTGAATGGGCGGTTGGTCTGCCTGGGACGCTTGGCGGCGCGGTCGCCAATAACGCGGGCGCGCACGGGAGCGAAATGAGCGTGTCGTTCCTGGATGCGACGATGATCCGGTACGATGGGACGCTGGCGATCGTCACGGCGGCTGATCTCGCCTATGCGTATCGCCATAGTGCGATCAAGGATGGGACGTTGCGGGGCATCCTGACCACGGTTCGGGTGCGATTATCGCCGGGCGATCCCGCCGAACTGCACGCGCGGGCAGTCGCCTACCACGATTGGCGCAAGACGGCCCAACCGCAGGCGGCCTCGGCCGGTTCGATGTTCCAGAACCCGCCCGGCGACGCGGCGGGGCGGTTGATCGAAGCGTGCGGACTGAAGGGGTTGACCATCGGGCAGGCGCAGGTCTCGCCCGTCCATGCCAATTTCATCGTTAATCTCGGCAAGGCGACAGCAACGGACGTGATCGCCGTTGGCGACCATTGCCGCGCGTGCGTGATGGCGCGATTCGGCATCGCACTCCAGTACGAAGTGCAGCGTATTGGCCGGTGGGAGACGCGGGAGGTGGGGGAAGAATGACCAGCGAGCAACCGGCGCGGCGCGGGCGAAAGATCCGGGTCGGTATCCTGTTCGGCGGGCAATCGAGCGAGCACGCGGTCTCGCTGGCCTCCGCGCAATCGGTGATGGCCGCGCTCGATGCCGATGTTTACGAGGTTGTCCCGATCGGCATTACCCGGCAAGGGCAGTGGCTGAGCGGCGGTGATCCGATGCGCGATCTGCTTGCCGCCGGTGGACAATTGACCGAAAAGCCGCCGGAGGCGGAGGTCACGTCGAACGCTGTGATCCTCGCCGCGCGCGCGACAGCATTGACGGCGGGGCCGGAGGGTGCCTCGCGCGAACTCCAGCGTCTGGATGTCGTCTTTCCGGTGCTGCATGGCCCATTCGGGGAAGATGGCACGGTGCAAGGCTTCCTCGAACTCGCGGACATCGCGTACGTCGGTTCCGGCGTGCGCGGCTCGGCGGCGGCGATGGACAAGGCGATGATGAAGGCGCTCTTCCGCGACGCTGGGCTGCCGACGCCGCGCGCGCACCTCGTCCGGGAGTCGGAATGGGAGCGCGCGCCAGGCGACGTGATTGAGCGCATTGTCGCTATCGTTGGGTTGCCGTGCTTCATTAAGCCCGCCAATATGGGTTCCAGCGTCGGTGTGTCGAAGGCTGAGACGGAGAGTGAGATTCCCGATGCACTCGTCGAAGCATTCCGCTTCGACGTGGATGGGCGCGTCGTCGCTGAAGAAGCGATCACCGGTCGGGAAGTCGAGTGTAGCGTCCTCGGCAACGAGGAGCCGCAGGCATCGGCGGTCGGTGAGATTATCGTGCAGGGGCATGCGTTCTACGATTACGCGGCGAAATACACCGATCCCGCGACGTGCCTGCGTATTCCGGCCGATCTGCCGCCGCACATTGCGGATGAGGTGCGGCGATGCGCGATTGCGGCGTTCCGCGCGATTGACGCGCAGGGGCTGGCGCGCGTGGACTTCTTCTACGACGAAGCCGGTGGGCGGGTGCTCGTCAATGAGATCAACACGATGCCGGGGTTCACCGCCACGAGCATGTACGCGATGATGTGGCAGGCGGTCGGTATCTCGTATGGGCAGTTGGTGGACCGGCTCATTGCCCTCGCGATCGAGCGGCATGACCGGCGTCGCCGACGGCGCGGGGAGGCCTGAGCGATGGCGC
>JBPCPB010000104.1:0-7882 GCA_050999735.1 Thermomicrobiales bacterium
GGTAGGTGAAGGCGGTCATGTTGACGACGCCCGCCGCCGTCACCGCCGCGACCATCGCCTCCGACTCCTCGTAGTTGAGGCCGAGCGGCTTCTCGCTCATCACATGCTTGCCCGCCTGCGCCGCCGCAATAGCGATGGGCATATGGAGATTGTTCGGCGTGGCGATCACGACGGCGTCAATGTCGTCCTGCGCGATCACCTCGTTCCAGTCGCTGTAGGTGCGCGTCACGCCGGACGCCTCGCTCGCTTTCGCAAGCGCCTGCGGGTTCGGGTCGCAGAGCGCGACGACTTCTCCCTGCGGATGCGTGCGAATCCCCGGAATATGGTTCTGGACGGCGACCCCGCCCGTCCCGATCATCGCTACACGGACCATAGCATTGCCCCTCTCGTCTTTCACCTCCGGACCGGACGCGCTCATCGGATATGCATGTACTTGCCGAAGGCCAACTCGGCTAGGAACGAGAGCGCGATCACCCCCATGACGATCGCCACGAACCCCACATTCCCCATGAAGGGCACGAGATCCAGCTCGACCAGTGCAAGATAGGCGGCGCAGAGGAGGAAAAAGGGGCCGGTGACGCGGCAGTGTACGCGGCCGCATCGCTCGATATACGAGCTGCTACACAGCGCGGCCGCGATCAGAAAGAACACCACCCAGAGCCATGTACTGACGCCGGGGAACAGCAATGCGCCGAGCGCCGCCACCGCTGCGGAGGACCAGCCAACAGGCGAGTCCCATCTGATGTATCTCGACCGCACCTTTGAGAACGGCACGCTCATTCTCTCCTCCTCACTTCCATGCTGTGCCAATCGATCCTCTCGTCCTCATCCTCTTCGATTGCCGCAGCGAAGCCGAGTGTCGCACGCGGCGCAAACGGGCGTCAATCGCGTGAGATGATAGGAACCTTGTTTCGCCTTACAGACCGTACGCGGTCAGGTTGCCGCTGCCATCGGTGATGTACACGATGCCATTGGCGACGATGGGGCTTTCCCAGTGGATGCCGCCGATGCCGTCATGCCAGAGTTCGTTGCCCGTCGTTACATCGAGCGCGTGGATCATGCCACTGCCCGCGTAATAGACGACGCCATTGGCGACGACGGGCGAGGTGCCGCCGCTCGGATTTTGCCAGAGCGGGTGCAGGCTCGGCATGCCGTCGTCACCGATCACGACCTGCAACGCGGAGATGCCGGCATTGTTCGTCACGATCACCCAAACACTCTGATCCGCCGGGTTGATCCAGACCGCCGGGGCGGTGAGCACCGGCCCGCCCTGCGGCACGTCCACGAGCGGGCCGATCTCGCCGCCGGTGTGGCCAGGGCCACCCTGCCCGCTGAGGTCGTCGAGGTTGAGCAGACGCAACTTCGCGTCCTTGCCGCCTTGCACGGCGAGGTGCGCGATGGCGCTGTTCGGGAGCGGCGGGAGGATCACCGGGGCGGTGCTGCCGAGGTCCGTATCCCGGCTCGTCAGCGCATCAAAGTTGGGCGGCGTGTAGGCGTCGAGTGGGCCGCCGTTCGTGCCGGTGCCGTCCGGGTTGAGAGCGATGACCGACTCGCCCCAGTTGTGCGCGCCGTCATACTGGCCATTGCCCGTCGCGGTGTAAATTCTGTCCGTGTCGGGGTCGTAGACGACGCCCTGCCGGACCCAGATTGCCGTCTGCACCGCGTCGCAGTCCGGCCCCTGCCCGCTGGGGAAGAAATGGACATCCGCCTGATCGCTACAGGCGGCGTTGAAGACGTGCTGCGAACCGTCGGCGAGGTTGATCGTCGTCAGATGCCCTTGATAGTCGCCGCGGTCGCCAGGATAGCCCGCATGCGCGACGTAGAGGTAGCTCGTGCCGTTTTTTGCGGTGGCGATGGTGAGCGCCGAGGAGCCTTTCTCGTTCGATCCCTTGCGTGTGGCGAGTGCGGGCCAACCGCCGTCCGTGCGCTCGGTCCCGTCGCCCACCGCGTATTTATGGACGTAGCCGTCGAGACCGTAGCCATAGACGTATTGCTTGTTTGGATCAATGGCGGGTGAGGAAGTCGTGTAGCAGGCAGTCGCGCCGCCATTGATGCGGCAATCGCCGGGGCCGTACGCATGCTGCCAGACTTGTGTCCCGTCGTGGGCATCGAGCGCGACGATTTGCCCAGCGCGTGTGGTGACGACGAGGAGGTCTTTTGTCCCCGCCGGGGTCGCGACCCCGGTGAGCATGACCGGCACACCGTCCGCTATGGCCGGGAGCGTTACTTGGAAGAGGCGATGTAGGTCGCCGATGTTCGCAGACGTCAATGCCGTCTCCTGGTCATTGTCCCCAACATACCGGGAAACGCCGCTGAAGGTCGGCCAGTCATACGCTGCCACGCCGAGCGGCATGAGCGTGAGAACCGCGAGTGCGAGAATAATGGCGAGGGGACGGGCGCGCGGCGGCACGCGATGCATGGTTGCCTCCGTTCGGAATAATTAGGTCGTGATGCCGTGCCGTACCCACGCGCTATCTATTGCACGATCCGTGCGAGGGGAGACGAGCGATGACTGACATCTGGACATATCCGGTCTTCCCGGTGGTGGCGGGCTTTAGCCTGCCACAGTAAGGAGCGGCAGCCTAACAGGCGCCACCACCCTACCTTCTTGGGCGCGACGCCCGCCAGCGTTCCGCGCCGAGGGCGAGCGCCATCAGCAGCGTCGCCCACGCCGCGCCGAGCAGAAAGCCGCCGAGCACATCGGTCGGGTAATGTACGCCGAGGACGACCCGGCTCGCGCCTACGCAGGCCACATAGACGACGAGGGCGAGCGTCCACACGATTTTCACGGCGCGGTGCCAGGGCAGCCGCCAGAGGATGAACCCTAATGCCAGCGCGAGGCAGGTGACATTCAGTGTATGGCCGCTGGGAAAACTGTAGCCGGTAGCGGACGTGCGGAAAAACGCGGTCGGACGCGCCCGGCTGACGAGGTGTTTCGTCAGCGGCGAGAGAAGCACGGCGCCAACGACCGCCACGATTAGCAGCGCGATGTCGGTCCAGCGCCGCTCCCGCGCGAGGGAAGCGCCGACGACCGCCGTGATGACGGCGACGAGGGGGGCCGTACCGAACAGGGAGGCCGTCTCCGACAGCGCAAGCGGCCACGGTCGTGTCATCCTGGCAACGCGGCGGAGCAGATGCTGGTCAGCGCTGGTTGTTGCCGGTTCGCGCACTTCCGTACCGAGGTACGTAAACCCAATCACGAAGCAAAGACTGACAGCAAGCAAGAGCAGCAGCGCCCGCGCGACGCCTGGGCCAGTCGCCCGACGTTGGACCGGTATCGGCTGATGGGACATCGCGGCGGTTTCCTCCGCTCCCGACAATTACGAATGCGCGGTCGGTTCATCCCGCGCGTAAGGGAGGGTAAAGAAGAATGTGCTCCCCACACCGAGCGCTGATTCGACGCCGATCCGCCCGCCGTGCGCCTCAACCAGCGCCTTGCTGATATACAATCCGAGACCCAGGCCCTTTTTATCCGCCGCGATGCCGCCCTCGGCCCGGTAGAAACGCTCGAATAATCGCTCGCGCGCTTCGGGCGGCACGCCGATGCCGCGATCGTGGATCGAGACATATGCTTCCTCGCCGCGATCCTCAACGCAGACCCGGATCTCCCCGCCGTTCGGCGCGTATTTGATCGCGTTCATCAACAGGTTATCCATCACCTGTTCCAGCCGGTCAGCGTCCCAGTCTCCCACCACCAGCGTCTCCGGCGCCTCCATGCGTATCATGTGGCTTTGCGTCAGCGTTTGCGCCTCATCCGCGCGATGTCGGACGAGCGCCACGAGATCAATGGGCGCGCGATCGAGCGCAATCGCCCGCGCGTCGAGGCGCGCCACGTCCCGCAGGTCGTCAATCAGACGTTCCAGGCGGTTCGCTTGCGCCACAATCGTCGCCAACCCCCGCTCGCTGAAACTGTTGCGCCGCTGCATCAGTTGGGCATTCCCCTTCAGCGTCGTCAGGGGATTTTTGAGATCGTGGGCGACCATGGCGATGAAATCCTGTTGCATTCGCTCCGCCGCCCGGCGCTGCGAAATATCCCGCGTGACCGACAGGTAGACCGTCTCCGTCGGCAACGCGACGGCGGTCGCCTGCACCTCGGTCGGGACGATGACGCCGCCTTTTCGCCGCAACTCGTACTCGCCACGCCACGCGCCCGTCTGCCGCAGATGCTCGAATGCTTCCACGGCTTTCTGTTCGTCCGCCGCGATGCTCATGATCGAATGCTGTAAGAGTTCGTCGCGCGTGTAGCCAAGGAGCGCGGTCGCGGCGGGGTTGATGTCGAGATACCGGCCGGTGGCATCGGCAACAAAGATGGCATCGGGGACGTGCTCAAACAGACTGCGGAAGCGCATCTCCGCTGCCCGCGCGTCGCGAATCAGGCTGGCGTTGTCCATCGCGATCGCGGCCTGCGCGGCGATCCCCGCGAGGATCTGTTCCGCGCGCTCGGTGAAGACCCCTGGCTCGCCGTGGCCGAAGAAAAGCCCACCCAGCACGTCGCCGGTGCGAGAAACCACCGGTGCGGCAAGATAGCTGCGCACCGGCAAATGGCCCTCCGGCATGCCGAAGTGGGGCGCGCTCTGTCCGTATCGCGGGTCCTGAGTAACATCGGCCAGCCGGATGATGCCCTCACCAACGAAGGTCGGATTGAAGATCGCGGTGTTGCGTGGCATCGGGAAATTCGCGAATGCCTCGCGCGGCACGCCGGAGATCGTGTAGAGCATGTATGACTCGCCCACATCATCGAAGGTATTAGAGAAAAAGGCGCCAAACTGCGCGCGAACGACCGTCGTCGCCGCATCAGTGACAATCTGGACGAGCGCGCGCAGGTCGCGTTCCGAGGCAACGGCCACCCCAACCCGATAGAGCGTCTCGCTAACCTGGGTATCTTCCCGCTGCCGCTCCTCCGCCTGCTTGCGCGCGATCCCCGTCGCGATCATATGCGCGACTGAGGCAAGCATCGCGAGCGTTTCCTCTCCGAGCGGGCGCCGCGCGAACATCGCCAGGACGCCAATCAGCCGGTCCTCGACGGTCAGCGGATAGCCCGCGAACGCGACCATCCCCTCGCGCTTCGCCCATTCCGGATCGCTGATGCGGGGATCATTGGGCACATCGTTCGTCAGGTGCGGTCGGCGCTCCTGCGCGATCAGCCCAATCTTGAGCGCGCCGACCGGCACGCGGCCATGCGCGCCGTTGAGGTGCGTATAGCGGCCCGCACTGGCGCGCAACTCCAATATCTCTTCGGCCGCATTCAGCACCCAGATGCGCGCGAACGCGGCATCGAGATGGCGGACGACCGCCTCCGCGCACGTCTGCAGCATGACCGGGAGAGGATCGGTCGCATTGAGGGCAATCCCGATGTCCGCAATCAATGCCATCTGCTGCGTGCTCATCCCTCTCCTCATACCACGGGCGATCGTCTCATCGCGCGGTCGCCGCCCAGTATACCATCGTCACGGCTCGGTGATCCGCGATCACCGCCGTGACGTGTGCGGTACACTCGGTCTGGGCAATGCGGGGTGTCATCAGTGGAATGGCCGCGTGAGGCAGGGAAAAACGATGAAGATCACCGATGTCGAGGCGATAGTGCTGGATACGGGGAAGGATTATCCGGACCCGTCGGTCGCCAGTGAGGCGCACGGGACGCGATTCATTGCCCTCGTCAAGGTGAGTACGGATGAAGGGATCATCGGCTGGGCCGACATCGAGACGCAGCCGCATGTCGGCAAGGCGATTGTGGACGCGCCGTCCGGCGGGCAGATCGGCCTCGAATCCCTGAAGGCGGCGCTGATTGGCGAAGATCCGCTGGAGCGCGAGCGGCTCTGGCAGAAGATGTACCGTTTCCTCGCCTACTATGGGCGACAGGGCGCCGGGATGCAGATGATCTCAGGTGTGGACATCGCCCTCTGGGACATCGCGGGCAAGGCGTTTGGTCAGCCCGTGCATACACTGCTCGGTGCGAAATACCGTGACAAAGTGAAGGGGTACGCCTCGACGCTCTTCCGACCGACGCCGGACGCGATGAAGGCGGCGGTCGCTGAGTATCGGGAGCGTGGCTTCCGCGCGATCAAGTTTGGCTGGGGCGCGTTTGGGTATGACATCACGCGGGATATCGCTCTCGTTCGAGCGGCGCGCGCGGAGGCAGGGCCGGAGATTGATCTGCTGGTGGATGGCGGCTGGTATGGCGTCGCCTACGATAATCCGTACCGACCCCGTGCGCTGCGCGATTGGATCACGGTCATCGAGGAATTAGAGAGCCTCGGCGTCGTCTGGCTCGAAGATTGCCTCCATCCCGAGAATATCGCCGGCTATCGCACTCTTTCCGCGCACACGACACGGCTGCGCCTCGCGGCGGGGGAGCAATACGCCGGGTTCGACGAGTTCGAGCGGCTGGCGACTGAGGGGCGCGTGGATGTCTTGCAGCCCGATCTGTCGCGCTGTGGGGGATTGACGGTTGGCAAGCAGATCGCCGACTTCGCGATGCGCCGACAGATCGAGTGCGTGCCGCATGCCTGGTTGACGGACCTCTTGAAGGCAGCGTCGCTCCACCTGAACGCCTACTTGATGAACTCTCTCTACTTGGAGTACAATGTCTCGTCCGCGTCGCTGCTCAACAATCTCTGCACCACGCATCTCGTGATGGAGGATGGCTACATCGCCGTCCCCGATGGGCCGGGGCTGGGCGTCGTGGTGAACGAAGCGATGGTCCAACGATTCCGCGTCGTATGAGACAATGCCCCATCTCTCTCCCACACGGGGAGAGCGCCGAGAGAGGGGTCGGCCGCATGCTCTCTGTAGGCTGCACCGATACGCACAGGAGTGACGCCGGATGGACGCCAATCCTCGCCCGCTCGCGCAGCGCATCAACCACGTCCGTTTCGGTCTGATCCTGCTGGCGCTCGTCTTCATTCTCGGCACGATCGGCTTCATGCTGATCGAGCACTGGTCATTGCTCGACGCTGTCTTCATGACGACGATCACGCTCGCGACCGTTGGCTACGACGAAGTCCATCCGCTGGATACCGCCGGACGCATCTTCGATATCGGATTGATCCTTGTCGGCGTCACGACCGCCGCGTACGCGCTCAGCGGGCTTGCGGAGACCTTCATCGAGCAGCGGTTCTTTCGGGGAATGGTGAAGGAGCGGCGGATGGCGCGGGAGATCGAACGACTCACGGATCATTACATCGTCTGCGGCTACGGGCGCGTTGGGATGAATGTCGCGATGGAACTGGCGCGCGAGGGCAAGCCCTTCATCGTCATCGAGCAGCAACCGAGCCTCGTTGAGGCATGCCGCGCGGCGGGCTATGACGTTGTGTTCGGCGACGCGACACAGGATACCGTCCTCCTACGGGCCGGGGTGGAGCGGGCGAAGGGTGTCGTCACCGCGCTCGACTCGGACGCCGCGAACCTCTACATCACACTCTCCTGCCGCTCGCTACGCGCCAATCTCTTCATCGTCGCGCGGGCGAGCGAGGAGTCCGTCGAGCCGAAACTCGTGCGCGCCGGGGCGAACCGCGTTCTCTGCCCGTACACCCTGACTGGGCGACGCCTCGCGGAAATGGTCGTCGAGCCACGGATGACCGATGTCGCCGAGGTGATCGGCCGCCACAGCCATCTCGAACTCTACCTTGAAGAAGTCATCGCAACCGGCGATAGCGCCCTGGTTGGCCGCCAACTCGGCGACGCGACAATCCGCATGGAGACTGGCGCGGCAATCGTTGCGATCAAGAAGTGCGACGGCACGCTGCTCGCCAGCCCCTCTCCTCACCTGCACATCAACGCCCAGGATACCATTGTCATCATCGGCACGCGCGAGCAACTGCGCCGCTTCCGCTCCCTGGCGGGTGAAGACGCAGCCGAAACGCAGCCGTCAGATGCCTCGGCG
>JBPCPB010000108.1:0-3285 GCA_050999735.1 Thermomicrobiales bacterium
CGCGACGGTAAACGAGCGGTTCATCTGGCGTATCGTGACGATATGCGGTCACAGTCTGAGCAAGTGGATCAATGTCCCAAACGACTCTTGTCCCGGCCGCGAAATAATCACTCCGCTTTCGCGCGTATGCGCGATCTTTTGCCGGGCCATAATCGCTCTCCGAACGGACTTCAACAGCGAATAACGGCGCTCCCTCCACGAAGCGCATGTAGTGTGGCCGATACTGTAGCGAATACGATGCGTCGGGACTGAATGACTTGCGATTGGGGAGGTCAACGATATACGCGACGCCGTCAGTGCGCGCACGACCTTTGCGTGTCTTGCGCACGTATTCCCGCAGCGAAGCGAAAACCTCAGCGGCAACATGGTTCGGTTCATCGCCCGTCGGCGGCATGTATACCAGCCTTCCGTCCACGAGTTCATACGTGCCGTCGTCCGGGGCGTTATACAGGTCTTCGATGGTTGCTTCGGTCTTTGTCTGCATGGCGGGCTCCTTTGCTTCTTACAGTATAGCGGATGCCGTGCCGACCCGTCTGCGGTACACTGGCGATGTGAACCGGGACTAATGAGAAACGGAGGCTCGCATGTCACTCGCAGGCGTCAGGATTGCGGCACTCGTCGAGGCCGAGTTTGAGGATTTAGAATTGCTCTACCCCGTCATGCGCTTTCAGGAAGAGGGCGCGGACGTAACGATCATCGGGACGGGGAGCGCGGAGATCTACAAGGGCAAACACGGCCTGTCCGTGACGGCGGACACGACCGCCGACGCGGTGCATGCCGACGATTTTGCGGCGATTATCATCCCCGGCGGCTGGGCGCCGGATCGCTTGCGCCGCTCCGAGAGTGTGCTGCAATTCGTGCGGGATTTCGATAGCGCGGGGAAGACCGTCGGCATGGTCTGCCATGCGGGGTGGGTCGGCGCGTCCGCCGGGATTCTGCGCGGGCGGCGGATTGCCGGGACACGGGCAATCAAGGACGACGTCAACAACGCGGGCGGCGAGTGGGTGGACATCGCGGCGATTCGGGACGGCAACCTCGTCACCGGGCGCGTCGTCGCGGACATCCCGGCATGGACGAAGGAACTCGTCGCGGCAGTCTACGAGCAGGTCGGCGCATCACAACCCGTCGGCGCGCGATAGCCATATGCCGCACGGTATATGGGAAAGAGATAACCACCAAGACACCAGGAACACGGAGAACACCGAGAAATCTTTTTTGGGTCCTTTGATATTCTTGGTGTTCCTTTGTGCCTTGATGGTTCATCTTTCCGCTCCCGGCACCGCATGAGTGAGACGTTTGTCGCGCGGGATCGGTCGGTTTCGCGGCCTGCCGTGCGGATTCTCGTTTATGGCGCGGGGGCGGTCGGCAGTTTCATCGCGGCGCGACTCGGACTGACGGGCGCGGATGTGGCGCTGCTCGGTCGGTCCGCGACGGTGGAATCGCTCGCCCGCACGGGCCTCGCGCTCGAAACGGGCGGGCGGACATTTGTCGCGCTCGTCCGCGTGATCGCCACTGTTGACGCAGTGCGCACGCCGCCCGATCTCGTCTTTCTCGCCGTCAAGTCACCCGATACTGAGGCCGCATTGCCCGACCTCAAGCGATTGGCAGATATGGGCGCGACGATCTGTACGATGCAGAATGGCGTCGGCAACGAGGAGATGCTGATCGAGGCATTGGGCGCGAAACATATCCTCAGCGGCGCGTTCACGATCAGCGTCAGCATGTCGGAGCCGGGTCTCGTCGTGCAGCAGACGGGCGAGGGTGGCGTCGCCTTCGCGCCCGTTCCCGGTGGGCCGACGCCCGGCACCGCGCTCGCGATTTTCGATGAGGCGGGGCTGCCGGCGGTCGGCGTCGCCTCGTATCGGGACCTGAAGTGGTCGAAATTGCTGCTCAATCTGCTTGCGAACGCGCAGGTGGCGATCCTCGATAGCGACGCATCGGCGGTCGTTAATGACCCGGCGTTGTTCGGTGTCGAGCAGCGGGCGTTCCGCGAGGCATTGCGCGTGATGCGGCGCGTTCCGGCACAACCGATTGCCTTGCCGGGCTACAATGTCCCGAAACTGGCGCTGGCGATGCGCTTTCCCCGGCCAATCGCGTGGCGGTTACTCAAGGAACGGATCGGTGGCGGGCGGGGCGAGAAGCGCCCATCGCTCGCACTCGATCTCGCGCGCGGCAAGCAAGAGACCGAGGTGGATTGGCTGAACGGCGCGGTCGAAACGGCGGCGCGGCACTATGGAATGCGCGCACCCGTCAATGCGACGCTCGCCGCACTCGTCCGCCAACTCGCGGCTGATCCCGCCGCCTGCCCGCCCGTGACCGAGCGGCGCGCGTGGCTCCAGCGGTCGCTGCGGGAGCGCGGCGTCCGCGTCCGGTTGACATGAGCGCGGCTCCTGAGGATCACGAGAGCCTCATGCGGCGCGGCTGCTTCATCAGCGGCGTGGTAACGGTGATTGTGCTGATCGTCCTGCGGGAGTTCCTTTTCCACTTGCCGCCGCTCGGTATGCTCCTGCTCGCCGGGTTACTCTGGATTGGCTTCTTTGCCTTTATCCTCCGGCGTGGCGGGAATCGGAAGGCGGAGTAGCGATGCCTGAATGGAGTGTGCGGAGCGGGGAAATCAGCGACTGGCCGACGTGGGAAGCGCGGTTCGCAACCTTCCTTGCGGCGCACCAGGGAGCGGAAGACGCGGCGCACGATGGCCTGCACATTCGACGCGTCGTCGCGAATGCCCGCAGATTGGTGAAGGCGGAAAACGCTGACTTCGCGGTCGTTCTGCCCGCCGCGTGGTTGCACGACTGCGTCATCGTGCCGAAGGACTCCCCGGAGCGGACGATGGCGTCCCGTCTCGCGGCGACGGCGGCGGGCGCGTTTCTGCACGATGCCGGGTATCCGGCCATCCATATCCCGGCAATCCAGCACGCGATCGAGGCGCATAGTTTCTCCGCTCGCATCGCACCGCGCACGCTGGAGGCGCGGGTCGTGCAAGACGCCGACCGGCTCGATGCCCTCGGCGCGGTCGGTATTGCCCGGACGCTGATGCTCGGTGGCGCGATGGGCAAGCCACTCTACGACGCGGACGAGCCGTTCCCCATCACACGCGCGGCGGATGATGGCGAGAATGTGCTCGACCATTTCTTCGTCAAGTTACTCACCCTGAGCGATACGATGCAGACACCCGCCGGGCGTGCGGAAGCGGAGCGCCGTACCACATTTATGTGCGGGTACCTCGCGCAACTCAGCGGCGAGATTGGAGTGTAATCCCCGGTAGCGTAGGCTTCAGCCTGCGTC
>JBPCPB010000112.1:0-5877 GCA_050999735.1 Thermomicrobiales bacterium
GGGGGGGGGGCGCACCCCCGTGGGTTGGGGGGGGGTCCCCCCACCCCCCCCCCCCTACGCACCAATGGTAGTACTCGCTGTGAAGACACAGCCTTCGTGAAAGAGTGTAGGATCGGTTATCGCTCGCGTATCTCTTGCGCGAGGCGTTGCTGGAGGAATGCGAGAACGGCGGCTTCTTCGGGTTTCAGACCAGTCAGCCCGTCGGCGATTTCCTGCTCGGCGCGTTGTTTGAGCGCTTCGAGCATCGTTCCCTCGATATAGGCGTCAAGCACGGCGGGATGAATGTAGCACTTGCGGCAGACACTGGGCGTATTGCCGAGGCGTTTCGCGACCCGTTCTATCGCCTGCACGATGTTTTTCTTCGCCTGCGCCTCGCTATCAAACGATTCGATTTCCTGAAGCGCCATCGCGGCGAGCAGCGTGCCTGCCCAGGTGCGGAAGTCCTTGGCGGTGAAATGCTCGCCGGTGATCTCATGCAGGTAGGTATTGACATCGCCGGAGTCAATCGCCTGCCGCTCGCCCTCGTCATCAATATATTGGAAGAGTTCCGTGCCGGGTAGATCTTTGCACCGCTTGACGATGCGCGCCACGCGCCGGTCATGAATGCCGATCGTATGCTCAACGCCGCTCTTGCCACGGAAATTGAACGCGACCATGCCGCCGGAGACATCAACGTGTTCGTTGCGCATCGTTGTCAGTCCATAGGAATTGTTCGTCTTCGCATACTCCTCGTTGCCGACGCGAATGAAGGTTGTTTCCAGCAGGCGTACGACCGTCGCGAGGACTTTCTCGCGCGGGAGGCCCTGCCGCCCGAGGTCCGCGTTCACGCGCTCGCGGATGCGCGGCAACGCCTCGCCAAAGGCGATCATCCGCGCGTACTTCGTCTCGTCGCGCACGTCGCGCCAGTGCGGATGGTAGCGATACTGCTTGCGCCCTTTGGTATCGCGGCCGGTCGCCTGAATATGACCGTGCGCATTCGGGCAGATCCAGACATCCGTCCATGCCGGGGGGATGGCGAGCGAGCGGATGCGCCGCAGCGTCTCGGCATCGTGAATGAGGGCGCCGTCCGGCGCACGGTTACTGAATCCCTTGCCTGCTCGCGTACGCCGAATGCCCGGTTTCTCATCACTGACATAGCGCAGCCCAGCCGCCCGCGCGGACGAGACCGGATCGGTGATCGGCGTCGGTGTCTGCGTGCGCCGCCGTTTCTTTTGCTGATGCGTGACCGCGTACATCATGCTCGCCGCAACGCAAGAGCGATACCACGAATAGCCGTCTCTCCCGCGGCGTCGGTCGAACGGCGGGGAGCATGCGGTATACTCGCGAGAGTAGCCGTCGCCAAAGGAGCCGCCCAATGGTCATTCACCGTGAAGCGACAATCGAGGACCTGTATCATGTCCCGGACGATGGGAAATACGAACTCGTGGACGCAAGGCTGGTGCATATATCGCCCACGGGCGCGCGTCCAGGACATGTTGCCGTCACCGTTGCATTTTATCTGATGCTGTATCAAAGGGAAACGGGGCAGGGCACCGTGTTTGGTGACAATGTCGGCTTTATCGTCAATCTGCCGCGACGCCGATCATTCAGCCCGGATGCCGCGTATGCCGATGATGTCGAGATTGATACCGACGATTTTGTCGAGGGCGCGCCGATCTTCGCGGTCGAAGTCCGGTCAAAGGGAGATTACGTCCGGGCGATGGACGCGGAGTATGCGGCAAAACGCGCGGACTACTTTGCGGCGGGCACGCAGGTTGTCTGGGATGTCAACCCGCGCACGTATGTCATCGAGAAATATCTTTCCGGGGATGCTCCCACGATCTTTCGAGCGGGGGACATGGCCGATGCGGAGCCTGCGCTTCCTGGTTGGCGCGTCGCGGTTGATGACCTCTTTCGGTAGGTGAAAGTCGAGTCAACGGAATACGAAACGGCGCGACTTGTTGACACTTCGGAGTGATGATACGCTCTCGGCATCGTGGCGATTCGCGCGTCTATCGCGGGGAGATCCGCACGACGGGCTTGGATAAGGGGGGCGGCGTGCGACAGATCCTACGCATGTGGCAGACACCGGTGGGGCGTGGCTTCATCATGCTCGCGACGATGGCGGCCTTGTACGGGTTCGCGATGAACGCGCAGCAGAATATCGTCACGAACTATTTCGAAAATGTTCTTCACCTTCAGGGCCCACAATTCGGCTACATCACCGCGATCCGCGAGATTCCAGGGTTCCTGCTGATTTTCGTCAGCGCGCTCTTTTACCGCGTCTCGCTCCAGCGGCTGACGGCGGGAGCGCTCGTCCTCCTCGCGGTGGGCTACACATTCTTTGGGGTGTCGCATAGTTTCTGGACGGTCGCGCCGTGGGTGATCATTTCCAGTATGGGCTATCACACCGTCCTGCAAACGCAGTATTCACTTGGATTGAGCCTGACCTCGGAAGCGAAGAGCGGCAGCATCCTCGGGCGAATGGCCGCCATCAATCAAGGTGGCTCACTGACCGCGCTGATCATCATTCTCGTCGTTTTCCACTTCCATCCGGGGATTTTTCGCCCCAGTTTCGTCGTCCTCGGTGTCGTCGCGCTCCTCGCGGCATGTGCCATCTTCAAGTTTCCCCACCTCCATGATGGCGAAGCCCGCGCGCAAGCGACGAAGCGCGATCGGATCGTCTTCAAGCACGAGTACCGCTTCTACTATTACCTCAGTCTGCTCGATGGCGGGCGGCAGCAGGTCTTTTTCTCCTTTGGTCTCTGGGTGCTCGTCAATCGCTATCATCTCAGCGTCGCGCAGATCTCAGGCGTGCTGATCGCGGTCACCTTTGCCAGCATGGCCTCCGGCCCGTGGGTTGGTCGGATGATAGACAAGCATGGCGAGCGCCGCATGCTCTCGATCATCAATGTCGCGTACGTCGTTGCGCTCGGCGGGTATGCGCTGGCAAATAATGTCGTCATCGCCTGCCTCTGCTACGTGATGTACTCATTCGTTATGCCGCTCTCACCGATTGGCGCGGCGACCTATCTGCGCAAGGTCGCCGTCGCGGATGATGTCGCGCCAAGCCTCGCGATGGGCGTCACATTGCAGCACGCGGCGGCCATCGTCGTCCCAATCGCGACCGGCATCATCCTCAATTACGTTGGCTATCAGATTCCTTTCCTGATTGCCTGCGTCTTCGCCAGTTTCACTTTCTTTGTGACGCGACGCCTCAATCCGGAGACGCAGCGTTCCGCCGCCCGCATCGCGGCGGATAACGCACGCCTCGCCGATGTCAACGATGCCGCGGAGGCGGCAACCGTCGCGGAAGCGGGCAGCGGCAGCGGCGGCACGGGCATCGCGACCACCGCCAACATCCCCTCCATCCCGGCCGCCTCCACAGGCAGCGACTAGCGCACCAATGAGCGATGAGTGATGAGCAATGAGCGAGGAATGGAATCCCGATATGATCCGATTCCGGTCGTACTTGTCGGCGTTGGGGTGCGCGGGCGCATGTGGGCGCGTGTCCTGGCTAGCGAACCGGGCGTCCGTGTCGTCGGCTACATAGACCCTAATCCGGGGGCGCGTGCGTGGGTTCGTGAGACGTTCGGCGCGGATGCGCATTGCTTCGCGCATTATTCCGAGGCGCTTGCCGCGATTGATCCCGCGCTCGCTGTCGTGGCAACGTCACCGATGGAGCGTCGCGCGCTGTGTATCGCGCTTGCTGATGCAGGGTGCATGCTCCTCGTCGAAAAGCCGCTCGCCGACAATCTCGTAGACGCAATCGCGATTGCAAACCATTGTCAGCAAATCGGACAACGCTGTGCTGTCGCGATGAACTTTCGCTATGCAGCGACGACCATCGCGGCACGAACCATCCTTCAGCGGGGCGAACTAGGTCTGCCGGGTTTGGCTCATCTGGCATATTGGCGAAATCGCGATGGCTGGTCACCGGGGTTGAATAAATATCCGCTTGCGATGCGCCAGCCGATGCTCTGGGAGCAGTCAATCCATCACCTCGACCTCATTCGCCACATCTATGATTCCGAAGTGATCACTGTCTCCGCCACGACGAGCAATCCGCCCTGGAGTGATTACGCGGACGACGCGACCGTCTGCGCGACCCTGACGCTGGCACATGGAATGACCGTCCAGTACACCGGCACCTGGTCCGCCCGTACCGTGCGCGATTCCTTCATCTGGCGAACGGACTGCGCGCGCGGCGCGTTGGTGCAGACCGCGCTCTTCGATGGCCTCCATATCGTCCACGACGGCACGGAAGCGATGGAATACGTGCCGTTGCCGGTGCAGGAACCGTTCATGGACGACATGCGGCTGCTGTTGCGGGCAGTCTTGCATGATCTCCACACCGGCGATGCGTGCGCGCCGACTATTGACGACCACCTCCGCACGCTCGCCGTCACGGCAGCCATCGAAGCATCGGCGGCACACGGCCTGCGCGTCCATGTCCCCTCCTTCGCCGCCGCCTTCGGCATTCCGATGGTACCGGACATGAGGAGGCGCGAAATGGCGGTGACGCGCCATCCTCAGTCCTCAGTCCTCAGTCCTTAGTCCTTAGTCCTGAAGCAACCGAAGGGAGCGACATGTGGCACGGACAGCGGAAGCAATAGTCGTCGGCGGTGGAGTGAACGGGACGAGTACGGCCTTTCACCTCGCGGAGCGTGGCGTGAAGACGATGCTCCTCGATCGGGACGACATCGCGGGCGCGAGCACCGGCAAGTCCGGTGGGCTTGTCCGTATGCACTACACGAACCCGTACGAGGCACGACTGGCGAATGAGAGCCTGCCCTATTTCCAGGACTGGCAGCACCGCGTGGGCGTCGGCGATCCCGGTTTCGCGCGCACTGGCTTTATCCAGACCGTCACACCGCGCAATCTCCCGGCGCTCCATGAAAATGTGCGGATGCTTCAGCAGATCGGCGTCAACACCTGCATTATCAATGGCGATGATGTCCGACGCCTGCAACCCTGGGTAGACACGGACGATTTGGTATCCTGCGCGTACGAGCCGGATTCGGGGTGTGCG
The DNA here is from genome assembly GCA_050999735.1 of Thermomicrobiales bacterium. Classification (GTDB taxonomy): domain Bacteria; phylum Chloroflexota; class Chloroflexia; order Thermomicrobiales; family JALYUS01; genus JALYUS01. The sequence continues at coordinate 5,012 of JBPCPB010000112.1, forward strand.
ATGCCGGGCGACACGGCGCGCTCGTTCGCCGAGGCGGCGGAACGGCTCGGTGCGGAGATCATCATCGGCACGACCGCCACCGCGCTCCGCGTGAAAAGTGGGAAGGTGATAGGCGTCGCGACCGATGCCGGTGACTTCGACGCGCCACTCGTCATCGTCTGCGCGGGTGTCTGGGGTGTGCCGCTCTTCGCGGCTATTGGCGTGGAATTGCCCATCGTCCCGCACCGGACACAGGTCGTCCTGTTCCGGCGGCAGGGCGCGCTCCCGATGGGAGCGGACGGTCATATGATCTTCATTGATACGGCGCTCGGCTCGTATTTTCGCCCCTATGGGGAGACAGAGACGCTAATTGGCGTGCGGCAGCGCTCGCGTCTCGTGCCCTCCGCCGACCGGTACGATGAGCGGGCGGACGCCGCGATCGTCGCGGACTCGAAGCAGACAATTGCACGGCGCATCCCGGAGATGGAGGGCGCGGCGGTGACGCGCGATTGGGCGGGCATCCTCGATATGACACCCGATCACTGCCCAATCCTGGACGCAAACCTCGGCGCGGATGGCCTCTTTCTCGCCGCCGGATTCAGCGGCAGCGGCTTCAAGAGCGGCCCCTATGTCGGCCAGGTGATGGCAACCTGGGCGGCAACCAGCGCGCAGCCCGACGCCGCGAAGCCATTTCCGCTCGCCCGCTTCGCTGAAGGAAAGCCGATTCAACCCGCACACCCATACGTGGACGATGTCGGGGAAACCGTCGCGTCGGTGCCGCATTAGCGTTGTAGAAGGAGTAATGGTGGTGGGGGGGGGGGGGGAGGGGCTGCCGCCCGCGGGAGGGCCCTCCCCCCCAACACAAAAAAAAAGAGAGAGAACAAAAC
>JBPCPB010000483.1:0-11990 GCA_050999735.1 Thermomicrobiales bacterium
GCCGTATTCGATGCCGTTGTGGACCATCTTGACGAAGTGGCCCGCGCCGTTCGGCCCGCAGTGCAGGTAGCCCTGGTCGGCGGTGCCGGTCGCTTTCTCGCGGCCCGGCGTCGGCGGCGCGGCGTCTCTGCCGGGAGCGAGCGTCTTGAAAATCGGGTCGAGCCGCTTGACCGCCGCATTCTCGCCGCCGATCATCAGGCAGTAGCCGCGTTCCAGGCCCCAGACGCCGCCGCTCGTGCCGCAGTCCACATAGTGGATGCCCTTCGGCTTCAGTTCGGCGGCGCGGCGGATGTCGTCATGATAATACGAATTGCCGCCGTCAATGACGATGTCGTCCTTGTCCAGCAGAGGCATTAATTGCTCCACCGTTTGATCCACCGTCGCGGCGGGCACCATCAGCCAGATGGCGCGCGGCTTGGCCAGTTTGCTGACGAGGTCTTTGAGCGACGTGCCCTCGATCATGCCGTCCTTGACATATTCCTGCCGCGTCTTCGGGTTGCGGGCGAAGCCGACGCACGTATGCCCATCGTTGATCAGCCGCCGCACCATGTTGCCGCCCATCCGGCCCAGCCCGACCATCCCGAGTTCCATTTGCGCTTCCTTTCTCGTTTTCGTCCGCCCTATCCGAACAGTATGCCGCGCTTGCCCGCTTTTTCCTAGAGAGGAATTGGTAGCGTAGGCTTCAGCCTGCGCTACCAGAATCATTCCACCCGTGGATACAGGATCATCTGCGTGCAGCGAAACAAGGCCATTATCTTCCCGTTGGGGCTTTTCACCGCCGCGTCCCAGACCTGCGTGGTGCGCCCGCCGTGCAGGAGCGTCGCTACGCACGTAATCATCCCTTCATGTGCCGTGCCAAGAAAGTTAGTCTTCAGTTCGATGGTCGTGAAGCCGCGCGCTCCGTCCGGCAGATTTGCCACCGCCCCAAAGCCGCATGCCGTGTCCGCCAGGGCAACAACCGTCGCGGCGTGGAGGAAACCGTTCGGCGCGAGCAGTTCGGGGCGGATCATCAGCCGGGCGTCTACATGCCTGCCTGCGATTTTCACGATTTCAATCCCGATGTACCCCGGTAGCGTGCCGGGAAGCCGGGCATTCATCTCTTCCAACGTCGGCATCAATGCTCCTTCGGGATGGATTACTGCGGTCGCATACACGAAACTCTCCGCAGCATACTATAGGCGAAGTGGCGATGGAGGTCCTGCGTAGGGGCGGTGCTGGAACCGCCCTCTCGCGATGGCTGGGCGCTACGGGGAAGGTGCGGATGATCCCAGAAGGGCGTTTCGAGCACCACCCCTACGGATGGGCAGGAAGACAGCACACCTCCATACCTGAACCGTATCGGGCTGAAGCCTGCTCCACCAAGGCGTACCTTTTCAGGTATTGTTACTGAGCCGGAGCAGGCGCACAATACTGATAAGGAGATCGCTACCGTGAACGCCACCACACTCGCCGCACCAACCGCCATGATCTGGCCGCCCGGTCCATCGTCACGCGCGTTCCTTCGTTCCGCCCTGCGGCCGGGCACGAACCCGATTGCGCGGTTCACCGCCCTCCAGGCGCGCTATGGCAATGCCTTTGCCTTCCATGTGCGTGGCCGTCACTTCACGATGTTCATCGGGCCGGACGCGAACCAATACCTGCTCGCGACCAATGCCGCCGCGTTCGCGCAGGGTGCGTCCGTGCGGCTTGGGCCGATCCTCGGCAAGGGGCTGCTGACGAGCGACGGGCCGTTTCACGCCACGCAGCGCCGCCTCGTGCAACCCGCCTTTCACCGGGGGCGAATCGAGGGGTATCAGGCGACGATGGCGGCGGAGACGGTGCGGATGCTCGATACATGGCGCGCGGACCAGACACTGGACTTCTCGGCGGCGATGCACGATCTGACACTGACGATTGTCGGGCGCACGCTCTTCGATGTTGATCTCGCACATCAATCCGGGGACATTGGGCAGAGCGTCACCGCGATGATCGGCTTTCTCCGCTTTCGGCCGGTCGCGCTGTTCAACCGGCAGATTGATCTGCCGGGATTCCCGTACCATCGCTTCCTGCAAAGCAAAGCGAAAATGGACGCGATGATCTACGGATTGATCGCCGAACGCCGCGCGCGGGGGACGGACAGCGGCGATATTCTCTCGATGCTGCTTGCCGCGCGCGATGACGACGGCACGATGATGACGGACGTGCAGGTGCGTGACCAGGTCCTCACCTTCCTCGCCGCCGGGCACGAGACGACCGCGACCGCCCTCGGCTGGACCTTTATGCTTCTTTCTCAGCACCCGGCAGTCCGCCAGCGGCTGATGGATGAGATCGCGGACGTGCTCGGCGACCGGCTGCCCACCGCCGCCGATCTCGCCCGATTGACGTACCTCGAATGCGTCATCAAGGAGTCCCTGCGCCTCTATCCGCCTGCCTGGGCCGGAACGCGCATCGCGCGGGAAGAGGTCGAATTGCGCGGCTACCGCCTCCCGAAGGGGACGATTGTCGGTTTCAGCCAATACCTGACGCACCGGATGCCGGAGCACTTCGCGGAGCCGGAACGTTTCCTGCCCGAGCGGTTCGACCCCCATCACGGCGAGCAACATCCGCCGTATGCGTATATCCCCTTCGGTGCCGGGCCGCGCTCCTGCATCGGCTCCGGCTTCGCGATGATGGAACTGAAGACGGTCGTGCCGCTTATCCTCCAGCGTTTCCGCCCCGCTCTCGTTCCCGGCCAGTGCATCGAAATCGAGCCGCTCGTCACCCTGCGGGCGAAGCGGAATATCATGATGCGGATGGGAACCTAACCCCCGGCCGTCGTGGCACCGCGCTATGCTCGTCGTCGCGTATTCCTTTCTGCATATTTCATAGTATGCGGAATAATACGCACGCTCTTCCGTTTTGGCACTCCCTGATGCAGAAGGTACAGTCGCTCCGCGAGCGATGGGCAGAACACCGTGAAGAGAACCGGGCGTCTTTCCCGTATCGCTATCGAACGAGCAGTATCCCCCAGCAACTGATCCGAGCCCTCGAAGACAACCAGGCAGAGTAACCCCTCTTTCGGCATCGCAAGCGCGGATAGTTTGGGATGCCATCGCACACGGCAGCTACGGCAGGCTCGTCGCGCGGACGGCGACATCGTCGGTGGCGATCCAGCGGCGCCGGACGGCGCCGACGAGGTAGAGCGAACCGGTGACGCAGACGAGGTCGCCCGGCCCGGCAAGGTCGAGCGCGGCACTCACCGCCGCCTCGGGGTCCGGCTCCGCTTCCGCCGGGATGCCGCGCGCGCGAATGCGCTCCGCCAGTTCCGCCGCTGGGGTGACGGCGCGGTTGATGATCGGCGCTTGCGTCGTGATAATTGCGGCAGCGATCGGTGCGACGACATCGAGTACCGCTGTCGTGTCCTTGTCCGCTACCATACCGAGAACGAGCACGACGCGCTGACCCGGAAAGAGCGTACCGAGCGCCGCGACGAGCGAGCGCGCCTTGTCCGGGTTGTGCGCACCGTCAATGACGACGGTCGGGACGCCGGGGCCGCGCTGCATCACTTCCAGGCGACCGGGGAAGAAGGCGCTTTCCAACCCTGCGCGGATCGCGTCGTCCGACACGGTAATCCCTGATGCGTCGAGCATGCGGGCGGCGGCGGCGGCGGTCGCGGCATTCGTCACCTGATGCGCGCCGAGCATGCGGATATGGGCGTCCGCTAATTGCCAGTTGCCGTGCCGCAGGGTGAAGGTCGCGCCGTCCGGGCCGAGCGCGTGGATCGTCGCGCGCATCGCATCGGATGGCGCGTCAGCGTCGTTGACATGGACGGTCGTCAGCGGCGCGCCATACGCCTCCGCCTCGTAGCGGATGACGGCGAGAGCGTCCGGCGCGGTCGTCGCGGTGACGGCGGGCACGCCCGGCTTGATGATCCCCGCCTTCTGGTAGGCGATGTCGTGCAGCGTGTAGCCGAGGATGCCCGTGTGGTCGAACCCGACATTCGTGATCACCGAGACGTGTGGCGTCAGGACATTCGTCGAATCGTGCCGCCCGCCGATGCCGACCTCCACGACTGCCACATCCATCGCATGCCGCGCGAAAGCGGTCAGGGCAATGCCGACCGTCGCCTCGAAGTACGATGGCGGGCCGTGGACGCCCCCCGCCTCCATCGCGGCGGCATGAACGCGCAACTCATCCACGAGCGTTACCAGTTCGGGGATGGGGAGATATGTATCATCGAGGCGAATTTTCTCGGTGTATGCCTGCAAATACGGCGAGGTATGCAGGCCGGTGTGGTGGCCCGCCGCACGCAGGATGCTCGCAAGCATCGCGGAGGTGCTGCCCTTGCCGCTCGTCCCGGTGATGTGCGCGGTCGGATAGCGGCGATGCGGATCGCCCCAGCGGCGCAGCAACATCCGCTCCCGCGAGAGATGCACCTGCGGGTCGTACCCCGCCGGGCGCGTCGTGTGCCACTTCAGCAGCGATTCGAGGTATCCAACCGCTGCCTCGTACCCAGCCAGCAATTCCGCATCCCCATCACTCACTGCACGCATCGCGACCCCTTCTGAAAGAGCCGAACCGCCAAGACGCCAAGAACGCCAAGAAGACGCAGAGCAAGAAAAATGAGGAAATATAAATGAAGGGTAGGCCCTTCACCCAATCTTCTCTTTCTCTTTTGGCGTTCTTGGCGTCTTGGCGGTTCAATCGATTTCGTTCCCAACGATGCCATGCCCGCGGAGGAAGATGAGGACGGCTGCGGAGAAGGCTTCGGGCTGCTGACCGTGGACGCTGTGGCCGACGTTCGGGATGGTGACGACGGTCGCATCCGGGATCAATTCCTTGTGCCGGGCAGCGGAGGCCTCCGGCACCGCGCCGCCGAGTTCGGGCAGGCCGCGCACGAGCAGGAAGGGACAGGTAATGCGCGGCAAGAGATCGTTGTAGGTCTCCCCGGCGGCAAGCCCGACACCCTCCGCCGCGCCAAGAAAGACGCCGTCGGCGGTGTTCTGGGCGCGCGTCGCCGACTCCATCGCCGCACGGTAGGAGTAGTTCGGGTTGCCATCCATCACCGTCTGAATCAGTTCCGGCAACGGGCGGCGCACGTTCTTCAGCCGCTCCTGACCGAGCGCGCGTCGCTGCTCCGGTGTCGCTTGCGCCGCATCCCAGAGGTCGCTATCCTCGACGACGACGGCAGCGAGGGCGCTCGCATGCTCCGCCGCGATCCGCCGCACGGTCGCCCCACCGAGCGAATGACCGATCAGCACGGGCGGTCGCTTCAGCCGCATCTTGCCTATCGCCTCCCAAACATCCGCCGCGTAATTCGCGAGCGTGTAGCCCGCTTCCGGCTTGTCGGAATCGCCGTGGCCGCGCAAGTCCACCGCAGTAAGAGAAAGCGTCGGCCAGAGATAGGCGAGTGGCGGCAGCCAGGATTGCCAGCCGCTGGAAAGACCGTGGACGAGGACGGCAGGATAGCCGTCGGATGGCCAGGCAGCGGTGCGGATGCGCAGCCCATTGGCGAGGATGAACCCCGTTTTCGCCAGCGGCGCCTCGGTACGAGTGAGCGACATCGGGCAACTCCGTTTCAGTAGCCAGTAGACGGTAGACAGAATGATGAGGCAGTAAGACGAATGAAGCGTTTTCCCACGAGCAGCGCTACGCCATAGATGGAGTATACGCATCTCTTTCGCACGATACCAGCATCGTGCAGCGCGCCCGCAGCTCTCTCGTTCTGTCTACTGACTACTGCCTACTGTCTACTCGTCCCACACTCTTCTGGCAATCATTTTACATCTTTCGCATCCGCCTTGAACGTTCATCGCCTATACTTCGGTCACCAGGAAGTGCGGGAGACTCCCTGTCGCTCGTGTAGGAGGCATTCGGTTATGGTATCGGGTACACGTAAACGGGTAATGATCGGGATCGTCGCGGCGATCGTCGCGCTCCTGACGGTGGCGACGACCGTGTTCGCGTCGGGATTGGGTGGCAGGCACGATTTCGCGGCTCCCACGGGCAATAATCAACCCAGCAACAACCAGCCGGGGAACAACAATCAGGGCGATCGGGGCTTCGGCCCGCGCGCGATTGTTACGGCGGTGGACACGACGAAGCAAACGATCACGCTCGGTGGATTGCCGCAGCAGATCGCGACGGTAACGATCAATCAGAATGTCAAACTCGTCGCCATCCAACCGGACGGCACGACGAAGGATGCGGCAATCGGCGACTTCAAGGTCGGCTCGCTCGTCGAAGTGCATTTCCAGTTCAACGGGCGGGGTGGCCGAGGGCGTGGCAACGGCCAGCCGGGCGCCATGCCGAATCAACCCGGCAATGGTTCCACCCAACCGGGCAATGCGCCGAACCCACCCAGCAACGGCCAGGGTCAGCCGAACGTCACTGTCACCGAACTCGCGCTCGTCCCAGCGGGCCAGGTACATGTCTCGGGGCTCGTCACCGCCACCGGTAGCACGCTGTCTATCGTGGATGGCGGCGGTCTGCAACTGACGATCACTCCCTCCAGCAGTGTCAAGGTGACAAAGGGTACGGCGACCGCCAGCGTCACGGACATCAAAGTCGGCGACCGCATCACGGCTACCGGCACGCAGAATGGCGCGACGGTGAACGCGGATACGCTGCGCATTTTCGATCCGAGCGCGATGAAATCTGGCATGCGGCCCGGCATGAAGCCGGGAAATGGCAACCAGCCCGCGGCGCCAGCCACGACGTAGCGTCCTTCGTCTCCGCTCTCACGCCGCTCCGGTCCCTGACCGGGGCGGCGTATTATTACTCGGCGCGGATCAGGATCAGGAGAGGAACCAGAAAACGATCAGGACGAGGCCGATGATCGAGGCGGGTCGCCAGAGCATCCGGCGGAACCGCCCGATTGAGGCGAACGTCGTGCCGCCACCAACCGTCTGCGCCACGAGCGGCGGCGCGGTGAGCACCGGCCCCGCGAGCAATAAGAAGACAACCGCCCGCAGAAGTTCGATGCCGCGCGTTGGCGAGACCGCCCGGAGCGCGTCGAACGTCCACCAGAGCGCGATAGCGAGCAGAACAAGCGCGCTCGCAAAGAGCAATACCCCCGCGCTCCCCCGAACGGAGAATGTCATCCCGTACTCGATCACGGCAGCCGCGATATAGATGACGACGAGAATCATAAAGACCGCAAAGACCGGATAAAACATGCGCCGTTCCCATTCCTTTGCCAACACCGAACCACCGCGCGCCAGTATAGCATGCGGCATCTCGCCGCCAACATCCTGGGGATTAGCTCTCATCAACAGTGAGGACGACTTGACAAATATACTACTCATGTTAGAGTACTTCTATGAAGACTACCCGAACGACACCTACCCGCTTATTCATCCTCGGTACCCTTGCTCGCTCCGGCCCAATGCACGGCCATCAAATCCGGCGTGAGGCGCAGTTGCGGGAGATGGAACGTTGGGCGGACATTCAGGTCGGCTCGCTCTACGCCGCACTCCACCGGATGGCGGCGGAGGGGCTGATTACCGTCGTCCGCAGCGAGCAGGCGGGCCGCTTCCCCGCGCGCACCGTCTACGCGATCACCGACGAGGGACGCCAGGAGTTCTTCATCCAACGCAACGCGTATCTGCGCGACAGCGAATTGCCGAATGACCGCTTCGACCTCGCGCTGCTCTTCGCAGCGGATATGCGCGAGGAGGACCTGCGCGGCATCATTGAGGATCGTATCCAAGCCTTCATTGCGGCGGCACAGTCTGTGGAGCACCAGCGCGCGGAGGCGGCGCAGTGGCTGAACGCGCGGGAGGTCGCTGCTTTCCGCCATTTCGCCCTGCGCATGGCGGCAGAGGTGCAATGGCATCGCGAACTGCTCGAAACGCTCCCCGAAATCGTTGATGCGCACGATGCTACACCGGTCCGCCCGTTGCGGCGCCGGGAGGGGGCGACAGGTGATTAGCGACACGATTCTCGCGGAGGAGCCAACAAATTGGGCGCATGACCACGCCGCTATCGTGGTCGAAGGACTCATTAAATCATACGGCGCGTCACTCGCCGTCCACGGCATTGACCTCATGGTCAATCGGGGCGAGGTCTTCGCCCTCCTTGGCCCGAATGGGGCGGGGAAGACGACGACAGTCGAGATCCTTGAGGGCTTTCGGCGCCGGGATGGCGGTCGGGTCACGGTTCTCGGCTTCGACCCGGCCACGGGCGAGCGAGCGTTCAAGGCACGTATCGGGATCGTGCTCCAGTCCACCGGGATTGATCCATATCTGACGGTTGCCGAGACCATCGCCCTGCTTGGCGCGCCGTACCCCCGGCGATTACCCGTGGACCAGGTTCTCACGCTGGTGGAGTTGCGGGCGCAGCGCAACGCGCGGGTGAACACGCTCTCGGGTGGGCAGCGACGGCGGCTCGATCTGGCAGTCGCCCTCGCGGGCGATCCCGATCTCCTCTTCCTCGACGAGCCTACGACCGGCTTCGACCCCGCCGCACGACGACATGCATGGGCGGTCGTGAAGCGCCTGGCAGACCTGGGCAAGACGATCTTCCTCACTACTCACTACATGGAGGAGGCGCAGTATCTCGCCGATCGCGTCGCGATCATGGTCGGCGGGAAGATTGTGGCCACGGGGTCGCCCGCCGCATTGATCCGCGATCGCGCGGGGGAGACCGTGGTGACTTTTCGCTTGCCGGACGGAGTGAGCAATCCGCCTGCGGGGATCCCCGGTCATTTGAAGGAACGAGCGGGAGCGTGGACCCTGACCACGGACGATCCAACATCTACGCTCCATGCACTCACCGGATGGGCATTGTCCCAGGGCATCCGAATCGAGGCGTTAAGCGTCGGTCAACCATCGCTGGAGGATGTCTATCTGGCGCTCGCGACAGGAATGGGGAACACGGAGGGGCAGCAATGAATAATGCTGGCCTGTTACTCCTTCATATCCGCTCCACCAACCGGGCGCTCTGGCGCAATCCCGTGGCGGCGCTCTTCACCTTTGTCTTCCCTTTGGTCTTCCTCGTCCTCTTCTCGGTGCTCTTCAGCGCCCAGCCCACCTATGTGAACGGCCAACCAGCGGGCGGAGCCACCTTCACCCTGGCGAGCATCGTGACCGTCGCCATCATCGGTACCTGCTACACCAATCTCGCCATCGGGGTCACCGCCGCGCGCGAGGGCGGGTTCCTCAAGCGACTGCGCGGTACGCCGCTGCCCGCATGGACGTATCTCACCGCGCGTATCATCCACGCCGTCGTCGTGGCGTTCATCCCGATCGCCATTGCCATCGCCTACAGTGTGGCCGTCTATCGGGTGACGGTTCCTACCAGATCACTCCCCGCGCTGCTCATTGGGCTTCTCATCGGGGCCGCCTGCTTCGCGGCGCTAGGGCTGGCGGTCACAGCGATCGCCCCCAATGTTAACGCCGCGCTCGTCGTCGTGAACGCGCTGATTTGGCCTCTCCTGTTCGTCTCCAACGTCTTCATTCCCATCGGCCACTATCCGGCGTGGCTGAATCTCCTGACCAGCTTCTTCCCGGTGCGGCATCTCGGGGCGGCGGTGCAATCCGCCCTCGTGCCGTCTTCGAGCAGTGCGGGGTTCGCCTGGCGCGATCTGCTGGCGCTCGGGCTTTGGGGGATGGCCGGGATCCTTGTGACGCTCCGCTTTTTCGTCTGGGAGCCACGGCAGCAACCGGGATGAGCAATTGAACGCGGCAACACGCCCGCCGACAGGGCCTGAACGTCCACCGTGCAATACGGAGAAAGGAGGCGCGCAGTCAACACGATTTCGTTACGCCTCAATCGTTACCGCAGTGGTTCGATTACTGCCGATATGTGAGGAGAGTAGGTCATGCGTACGTCATTCGAGGGAATAACACTGCACGTCAGCGATATGGAGCGATCGAAGGCGTTCTATCTGCGGATTCCGGGCGCGACGCTACTCTTTGAGCGACCGAGTTCCTCCGCCATCGTTGGGATCGGCAAGGCGCGGGTAGGACTGCTCGCGCGGAGCATCCTCGCGGCGGATTCCATGGCAGCAGACGAATTTCACCTTGAGATTGGCACCGACGATCTGGCCGCACTCCGCGCGCAATTGCGGTCGGCGGGAATCGAGCCAGTCGGTCCGCAGCCGGAACAGTGGGGGGAACGGGGCATGGTGACACGGGATCCGGATGGCTACATCGTTGAGTTCGACGATCATTTTGGCACAGCATAGGACGACCCGCGATAGCTCCGCCTCATACCGCGCCCGCGCGCCGCATAAGAGGCGATCGGCGTCCAAACGAAAGCGAATCAGCAACAGGAGGTGTACCGTGAACCCGGGCGAGGTGGTCTTACTCATTACCCTGGCAGCGAGCTGCTACAGCGTCGGTACGATCTGGATGGTCCAAGTAAGTTGGCGGCTCTTCGCATACGTCGGCCCGGCCGAGTTCCCGGACTATCATCGCGCCTGGTGGCTCGGTCCTCGTGGCATCCAGCCCATTGTCTTCCCGCTCGCAGGTCTGGCATTCCTCGGATCGGTCGCCGAGTTCCGATGGCGCCCGTCGCATGCATCCGTGGCCGCAGTCTGGTTAAGCCTCACGCTCCAAGTGCTGGCGTACGTCCTTACTGCAGCGTGGTGGGGGCGCTGGCAGGCGCAGTTGCATCGCGTTCGGCTGGACGATGGCTCCCTTAATCCCCTCTATCAGCGGCTGCTCAGCACGCACTGGCTGCGAGTAGCACTCCTGACCGCCGCCGCCGCGCCGCAATTCTGGATGGCGGTCAGGAGCCTCCGGTACGCCTAAGTCCGCAAAATACAGTAAATGGCGCGCTCATCCTTCCTCGTTCACCCAGGCCATCTGCCGCTGGTGGTCGTGATATTCCCCTTGGAAATCTGTCGAGTACTGCATCTCCCTGCTCCTCTGGTGCTCTCTCGCTGCCGCGCGCGATGATCTTCCACGCCCAGAACCGGCCCAGTTACCTGCCCAGTGTTCTGTACACCACACCCAAGGGAGTGCTACCATCGCGTCACCGCCCATGGGGATCGCACTCAGGCGCGGCGCGTGCGGTATGGACGTGCGGACAGGTAAAGGCAGCGAGGGAGATGGCGGCAGGGGACGCGCGGGCGTTCGGCGCGCTGCTCAAGCAGCACCGCATCCATGCCGGGCTGACGCAGGAGGAGCGGGCGGAGCGGGCGCAGATGAGCGCGCGCGGCGTGATGCACCTGGAAGGAGGGCCCGCGCCAGCCTGACCCGGCAACGAAGCCGATTCTGACGAGCGGGCGCGCTTCCGTCTTTGACACACCCGGAGCGCTCGCGCATACTGCGACGGGGAGCGAACGGGTGAGGGTGGGAGGCAGTACGCGGTGGGTGTGGTACGGGTAATTGTCGGCATTCCGCTTCTTCTGCTGCTCGTTGGTTGCCCTGGTTGGCTCATCTTCCGATTGTTGCTGATCTCCCTATCCCCCCAGCCCCCTTCCCTAAAAGGAAGGGGGAGAAATGCAACGCGAGCCGTTAATCCTTCCCCTTGCCCACCGGGGAAGGGGTTAGGGGTTAGGGCCGCTTCCCCCGCCCGCACGATCACCGATCTCATTCCGCTGGAATGCGCCTATCTCGCCATCGCGCTTGGCGTCTTCGTCGTTGGACCGGTGGCGCTCGTGCTGGCGATGTGCGGCGTCTATTCGTTCTGGTTGCTGGCGCTGATTGTCGCGTTCGGCTCCGTGGCGCTCCTCGTCATCGCGCGGCGGCGGGCGTTGCCGATCGTCGCGTGGCAGTGGGATCGCGGCGCATGGCTCTGCCTCGGACTGCTCGTCGTCGGGGCGGCGCTCTTTCTCCGGCCCGGCGAGACACTGATCGGCGGCGAAGATACCGGCGTTTACTACGACGGCGGCGTGGCGATGGCGAAGCAGGGCAGCATTCTCCTGCACGATCCCGTCCTCGCGGATATTGACGGTAACAAGGCGACCGTCCGGCATCTGCTCGGCAATCTGGACAATCATCGCTACCTCTTCTATGGCGACTTGCGCTTCACCGGCTTCAATACGGACAGCACGAGCGGCGAAATCGTGCCGCAGAATCTTC
>JBPCPB010000130.1:0-3051 GCA_050999735.1 Thermomicrobiales bacterium
ACGTCTCTGCGGCAGGCTGAAGCCCGCCGCCACCGGATGTAAATTGGCGCTACCTATTTTGTATTCAGACGATACATCAGATGAATGCCGTAGAGTGTCAGATCATCATCTACGGCGCCGATGACGGACGTGCCGTCCGCGATGATGGTGGCGAGAAAGCCCGTCGCGACGACATGCGGCGTGCCGCCCAACTCGTGCGTCATCCGCGCTACCAGACCTTCGACCAAGCCGATATAACCGAGCACGACACCGGCGCGCATCGAGTCCACGGTGTTCGTGCCGATAGCGTGGTCCGGCGCTTTCAGTTCGATGCTGTAGAGTTGCGCCGCCCGCCCCGCGAGCGTCTCCAGCGAAAGCGCGAGACCGGGTGCAATCGCCGCGCCGATCATCGCGCCCGCCGCGTTGATGCAGGTGAAGGTCGTCGCGGTGCCGAAACCGATGATGATCGCCGGCCCGCCATAGCGGTGATGCGCTGCGAGGCAGTTCATAATGAGGTCCGCGCCCGTTTCAGTCGGGCGGTCCGTTTGCGCCGTCATGCCGAGATTGACGCTCGGCCCTGCGACGAGCGGCGTGAGATGCAGGTACCGCATGCAGAGGTCGCGCAGTTGCGCCAGCACCTGCGGCACGACGGACGAAATGGCGACCGCCGACACATCGGACGGCGCGTGCCCCGCCGTGTGCAGCAGTGCCGAGACCTGCACCCACCACTCATCGGCGGTGCGATCCCGGTTCGTCGAGATGCGCCAAATGTGCAGAGGTCGCGCATCCTCGCCCGCATCGTCGGCATAGAGGCCGAACTTTGTGTTCGTGTTCGAGAGATCTACTGCCAGCAGCATCTGATCGCTCCTGTTCCGCCAATGTCAGACATCACTCTATCAGCATACACGGTCATCGCCCCCAGTGGTTTGCGGCATCTCTACTGATGGGCTACACTCCTGCGGGTAAAGCATACCCCACACGAGTGAAACGATGAGCGGGGCAAGATGCCCGTAGGATGCAATGAGGGTACGACGATGCCGGTCACGGTTGTGTTGGGTGGACAGTGGGGCGACGAGGGCAAGGGTCAGATCACCGATACGCTGGCGCACGATGTGGACATCGTCGCGCGGGCGACGGGCGGCTCCAACGCCGGTCATACGGTGATAAATGACCAGGGCACGTTTGCGGTCCATCTCATCCCTTCCGGCATCTTCACGCCCGGCACGACGTGCGTCCTCGGCAATGGCATGGTGATTGGCCCGCGGACGCTGATTAAGGAGATGGATGCTCTCGCCGCGCACGGGATTGATCTCGCTAATCTCCATATCTCCGATAAGGCGCACCTTGTCATGCCGTACCATCCGACCCTCGACGCTCTCGAAGAAGAGCGGCGCGGCGAGGCGGCCATCGGCACGACGCGGCGCGGTATCGGCCCCGCGTACATGGACAAGATGGCGCGCACCGGCGTCCGCGTCGCCGATTTGCTCGATGAAGAAGCGCTCCGCAATCGCCTCGCCTTCGTCCTGCCCTATCACAATGACCAACTCGTCAAGATTTTCCGTGCCGAACCGGTGGCGCTGGAACCGCTCGTCGCGGAGATGCTGGCATATGGCGAACGCCTCCGCCCGTACGTGGCGCAAACCGAAGTGCTAATCCAGGACGCGTTGGACGCCGGGAAGCATGTGCTCGTCGAGGGGGCGCAAGCATCCCTGCTCGATCCCGATTTCGGCACCTATCCGTTTGTGACATCGTCGTCGCCGACAGCGGCGGGCGCGTGCCTCGGGACCGGCATCGCGCCGGGGCAGGTGACGACGGTGCTCGGTGTCTTCAAGGCGTACTGCTCGCGCGTCGGCGCGGGGCCGATGCCGACCGAACTGACGAATGCGACGGGCGATCTGATCCGCGAGCGGGGCCACGAGTATGGCACGACAACGGGCCGACCGCGCCGCACCGGCTGGTTCGATGCGGTGGCGGCACGCTACGTCGTGCGGCTCAATGGCATCTCCCGTATCGCGCTCACCGGTATGGGTGTGCTCGGTGCGTTCGAGACGATCAAGGTCTGCACGGCGTACCGGATCAACGGCGACGTGGTACAAACGATCCCGACGCTGGCGGAGGCGTACGCGCGGGCCGAGCCGGTCTACGAGGAGTGGCCGGGTTGGCAGACCGATACCGCGGCTGTCCAGACTGCGGACGATCTGCCGACGAACGCGCGGCGATACATCGAGCGGTTAGAGGAATTGCTGGGCGCGGAGATCGTCCTCGTCGGCGTCGGTCAGCAGCGGCGGCAACTCGTCCGGCGTGGTGCATTCGCGCGCGAAGCGGCGGCGGTCTGAAAACCTCACCCCCGACCCCTCTCGTACGGAGCCAATGCGATGGAGAGGGGAGTGGTACAGATGCAATCGGTTCGCACGAAGGATCGCGCGGTGTTCTCAATTTATCTCTACATTATTGTCGCACTGATCGTTCTGCTCGTGATCTTCATTGTCCGGCAAGTGCGGCTGCGGCGAGCGATTGCGCGGCGACGTGCGGTGCGGCAACGTCAATCATTGGGCGGAACGGAAGAGTAACCGAGGTGTAGCGTGCTTGACCGGACGGCAATCGAGGCGATCATTCCCCATCGCGCACCCTTCCTGCTCGTGGATCGCATCATCGAACTGGAACAGGGGAAATCGGCGGTCGGTGAGTTAGATGTGCGCGCGGATGCCTTCTGGGTTCCCGGCCATTTTCCGCGGTACGCGGTGATGCCGGGCGTGCTGATCGTCGAGGCACTGGCGCAGGTCGGCGCGGTCGCGCTCCTCAGTATGGAGGAGTTTGCGGGCAAACTCGCCTTTTTCGCCGGCATTGACAGCGTGCGCTTCAAGCGACAGGTGCGCCCCGGCGACACGCTTCGCCTCGCCGTGACACTCGACGCGATGCGGCGCGGCATCGGTAAAGGGCAGGCAACCGCGACCGTGGACGGCACACTCGCAGCGCGCGGCGAACTGACCTTTGCCGTCGGTGACGCGCCGACGACCTAACCCAAAGTAAGGGAACTGTATGGCAACCGATACGGCACTTCTCATCATCGAT
>JBPCPB010000055.1:0-4781 GCA_050999735.1 Thermomicrobiales bacterium
TGACGTTGATCCTCAAGCCAACAGCGGTGAGCCAGATGCCACACCTGGCGATGATCGCCGCGTTGGCCGTGATTGACGCGATTGCGGCGGTCGGACAGGTCCATGCTGTCATTAAGTGGCCGAACGATGTTCTACTCAATGACCGCAAGGTTGCGGGCATCCTCGGCGACGCGACGTGGCGTGGCTCCCACCTCGAAGCGGTACGGCTCGGTATCGGACTCAATGTTGGCGGTGACCGCGCCTCCTTTTCACGCCGGTCGCTCCCCGATGCGACGAGTATCGCCGCAGAGACGGGCCGCAACATAGATCGTGATGCCGTCCTCGCCGCATTGCTCAATCACTTCGCGGCACGCGAGGATCGGCTCGACTGCGGCGAAACAACGGAAACGGTCGGCGCCTGGCGACGCGCGGTGACGACGATTGGTCGCGCGGTCATCGTCACCCTTCGCGATGATCGGGTCATTCGCGGGTTCGCGGCAGATGTGACGAGCGATGGCGACTTAATTGTCACGATGGATGAAGATATATCGCTTCATCTCGCGGCGTCCGAAACCCGCTCGCTCCGGCACGTTCGCCGTGAGACCAATAATCTGCCTTGACCGCTGCACAAATCGGTCGCTATACTCTCCAGACAAATGGCGCGCCGGGAGCGCCGGGCCTTTCGCCACAATCCCAAAGGAACTCCTCATATGCAGCAAACACCGGGAAGCGTCCTGCTCAGTGCGTGCCGGACGCCGTTCGGAAAACTCGGCGGCGCGCTCGCCAGTTTCTCGGCGGTAGACCTCGGCGCGCTCGTCATCCGCGAGGCGATTAAACGGGCCACCATTTCCGGCGCGGACGTTCAGCACGTCATCATGGGCATGGTCGTGCAAGCGGGCGCGGGGCAAATCCCGTCCCGGCAGGCGACGTTCAAGGCGGGCCTCAGCCGCGAAGTGACGAGCGACACGATCAACCGCGTCTGCGCGAGCGGCATGCGCGCGATCACGGTCGCGGACGCCTTGATCCGCGCGGGTGAGTACGAGGTCATCGTGGCGGGCGGCATGGAAAGCATGTCCAACGCCCCGTATTTGCTGACGAACGCACGGTTCGGCTACCGGATGGGTGATGGCGTCCTGCTCGACGCGATGCAGTATGACGGGCTACGCTGCGGTGTCGGCGATGTGGTGATGGGGCAGTATGGCGACGAGGTTGCCGCCGAGGAGAACGTCTCGCGCAAGGAGCAGGACACCTTCGCGCTCCGGTCGCACCGGCGGGCGGTCGCCGCCACCGACAAGGGACTCTTCGAGGAAGAGATCGTCCCCGTTGAAATCACCGACCGCAAGGGCATGGTTGTCCGCGTTTCACGCGATGAAGCGCCCCGGCCCGACACGTCGGCGGCGGCGCTCGCGAAACTGCGTCCGGCCTTTCATCCCTCCGGCACCGTCACCGCCGGGAACGCGCCGGGTGTCAATGATGGCGCGGCGGCGGTCGTCGTCGCGTCGGCGGCGTGGGCAGCGGCGCGCGGTCTCATCCCGCTCGCCCGCATCGTGACCAGTGCGACCGCCGCGTGGGATGTGCCGTACCTCGCCTATAGCCCGGCGATGGCCGCGCGCAAGGCGCTGGAACGCGCTGATCTGTCCATAGACGATATTGACGCGGTGGAGATCAATGAGGCATTCGCGAGCGTGCCGATCATCAGCGGACGCCGGTTGGGGGTGGATTCCGAGCGGCTCAACATCAACGGCGGCGCAATTGCGCTGGGGCATCCCATCGGCGCGTCTGGCGCGCGGCTCGTCGGCACGCTTGCGTTGCAGTTGCGGCGGTCGGGTGGTGGCCTGGGATTGGCGGCAATCTGCTCCGGTGGCGCGCAGGGCGATGCGATCATCCTCGAGGTGCGGCAATGAGCGAGCGGGCGATGCACGGCGCGATCTATCCGTACCGCGATGTCTGGCCGACCATCGCGGAGAGCGCGTATATCGCGCCGGGTGCGATCATCATCGGCGATGTGACGATTGGTGAGGAATGCGTCATCCTCTCCGGCGCCGTCTTACGCGGCGACAATACCGCAATCGTCGTCGAGCGGGGCGCGAACGTGCAGGAGAATGCGACGGTGCATGTTGATCCCGATGCACCGGCGCGGATCGGCGCCTATTGCGTGATTGGCCACAACGCGATTGTCCACGGCAGCACGATCGGGCCGTCGTCGCTCGTTGGTATGCATGCGACGGTGCTCAATCACAGCGAGATCGGCGCGGGGAGCATCATCGGCGCCGGCGCGCTGATTGCCGAGGGCACGGTGGTGCCGCCGCAGACAATGATGCTCGGCGTGCCGGCAAAACCCCGGCGCGCCGTGAGCGATGAGGAAGCCGCCGGCATTCGCCGGAGCGCGGAAGGCTACGTCCGGCTCTCCCGCGACTATCTCGCCAGTGGCATGGGCCGCGTGCGCGATGTGCTGCGCGCTGCACAACGAATGTGAGATCGGCTCAAATCCCGCCACTACGCTCTTCGTCTGTTGGCGTGGATGGTGTGCTAATCGCCGCGAGATCGTCCGAAAATGACGCAGCGGCAGTGTCTGGGACCGGCATAGTGTAGAGCGCGTAGAGTTCGCGCACGAATCGCTCGGGATCGCGATATTCAATGCCATACGCGGACGCCGGGGCGAAGGGCGATGTCGGGAGCACAATGTGAATCCACCCCTCATCAATGCCACGAAGGTGCAGTTCGTCCATCCGCTTGACGAATCGGGAAAATGAGGCGGGCGGAGTCAGCAGTTGATAAAATTGCTGATCGCGCTCATTTTGTGACCAGAGGGCGTGGATTAACTGCCGATGGCGTGTCTGCGCCTCCGATCGCTCCTCGAGGCCCCCCGCCGCGATGAACCCCTTAATCATGCCGCCGAACCGCCCGACCGGCACGAGAGTATCGTGCCCGTTCGGGCAAACGCCCGATTCGAGACGACCGGCGGGATAGACGCGGCGGCATGTCTCGCACCAATAATATGAAGCCATATCTCTCGTACCGATTCCTTGCGCGCTGCCCGTATGCCCCCACCTGTGATACGATTATCGCACGGGCGCAGCCATGCCGCTCAGACCTGCCGCCGTTTTCCTCATAACAGTGGATACGAAAGGATGCAATTGTGCCCGTACGCGTACGCTGGACGGCGGTCCTGGTCGGCTTTCTCGTCGCGGCGGTCGGCACGCTCGTCATTACGCCGCTCCTGGAGCGTGTCGGCTTGCAAGTGAATGCCGGGCCGGTCGACATGCTCACAATGGTTTCATTGCTCTGCGGCGGCTTCGTGGCCGGTCGGCTCGGCCGACAGTTCGAGGGTATTCAGGGGGCGACCGTCGCGATTCTCTATATTTTCCTCATCTGGCTCGGCAAGCAAGGATTGGACGAGATTCATGTCGCGAATGCCGCCGGGCTTGGCGCGCTTGGGAAACTCGACTCCTGGAGCAATTTCGGCAAGGACGTTTTCTATTGCGTCGCCGGCGCGCTCGGTGGGCTTTGGGCGACGCCATTCAATGAGCGGGAGCGCTCCCGCGACACCGCGATGCTCCGCACTCATATGACCAGACATCGCCCACACGCCAATGCGGTGGAAGCAAATGATACCAATCACGAATTGGCCCATGCCCCGGCTGATTCCCAAGCGGAGCGCGTTGACGAAGCGCCCACTGCCCAGGAGATCACTTACGGAAATGGCGGCTCCTGAATATTGGAGCCGCCATGATTCGTCACACGGATGCTGGCTTGTCAGTCGCCGCGCTTGTCGAAGCCGCCGGTGAGTTTCTGGATTAACCAGATGAGCACGATACCGACGACGACCATGCCGAACATCAAAGGCAATTCAACGGTGATATTCGCTTCCCACGCTGCGAGTGAGACGAGTGCGTCAAACATTCCGGGGAACTCCTCTCATTATTATACAACGGTCAGCGTCAGGATCATGCCGAGCTGGATATGACCGGGCACGGTGCAAACGACACTGTAGGTGCCCGGTTGCAAATCAACCGTGAGCGTCGTCGTCTTGCCCGCGTCAATCGTGTCACTATCCTTAATGAGGTCGCTCTGGTTCGTCAAGCCCTGTGCCTTACTGGTGCCATTGTTCTTCACAACGCCGAGATTATGCGGCGTCGGGCCGGAGTTCTTGATGTTGAACGTCACCGTCCCTGCTTTCGCCGTCGAGGAACTGAGCGCGATCGCGTAATCCTTCTCATCCGCGTTGATCGTGGATGTCGCGGCAGCGGCATTGCCACCAGCGGCGGGCGTGCCGCCGGGTGGGGAAGCGCTACTCCCCGCTGGCGCAGTCCCCGCTGCTGCGGACGATGCCGGAACCGTCGGGTTCTGGACGCCGCTCGGAATCGGCCCCGCCGTCGCGAGGGCCGGGTTCCCACCGATACCGCCCGTATTGACGGTGAGGCTTGGCGGTGGCGGCGTGCCGTTATGCGCCTGGTATGCGTCAACCACCTGTTGCGTCTGATTCCAATCACCATATTCGATCATCGTCACCAGGGCGCCGATTTGCTCGTCGTTGAGCGGGCCGCCATTGGCAATTGCCCACGCCGGCATAAACGTACCGGGGCGACCGTTCGTAATCGTGCGCGTCAGGTACTCGGTCCGTTGCGTCGCCTGCGCTTCCGACGTCGGGCGATTCGTGTCAATGTCCAGTTTCAGACCGACGCCGCCTTGTCCGTGGTTGCCGTGGCAGACCGCGCAGTTCGCCGCGAACAATTGCTGACCACGCGCGATCTGCTCTTCGCGAATGCGGCTATCGGACTGCGCACGGCCGGTGTCGTTCG
>JBPCPB010000070.1:0-5689 GCA_050999735.1 Thermomicrobiales bacterium
CGCTGGCTTTTCAGTTCAGGCATTTCGCATCCCCCGATAGTCCCGCGATACGCGTGAGCATGGCAGTGCATCGCTGGTGCCCCAATCAAACCGAGAGGAGTGTACCGCGCTCGCGCACAATGCATAACGTCCACTGACGATTGCAGGCCGGTTTCCTTCCTCGTGTCTCTCCATCAACTCATTCCTCAACGCGATCGGTGAGGGAGGCGAGCAACCGACGCGCCGCCCCGCTCAGGTAGCCGTTGCGCCGATGAATGACCGTCACCGGCACTGCGGTCTCGAGAGCGGCAATTGAGAGGACGCGCAGCGTTCCCAGATGCACCTCCTCCTCGACGCTGCTCGCGGGCATCAAGCCGACGCCGAAGTCCGCCTCGATCAGCCGCTTCTGCGCGGTGAGGCTATCAATCGTGATGTACTCCGCATCGCCCATCCCGCAGCGAACCAACTGTTGCTCCATCGCCCGCGCGAACGGCTCCCCGGATGACTGCCCTCCCCGCGGGAAACCCACCCACGGCACGCCGATAAGCGCCTGTACATCGGTGGCGGCGGGATCCACGAGCCGGGACTGGCCCGCGCAGACGACCCGCAATCGCTCGTCGGCGACAGGCCGGGCGACGAGATCGCGGTCGGGACCCGCGAAGTAGCGCAGGCCCAGTTGGGCATCGCCCCGCTGCACCATGGCGCTCACCTCGTCGCTGCGCGCGGTGTGCATGAGGAGGCGCACCCCCGGATACGCGTCCCGGAAATCCCGGAGCCGCGCCGTCAGCCCGGTACTCGCCAGCGTCCCGACCAGGGCGAGCGTGACCGTCCCCCGTTCCTCGGCTTCGAGCGACTGCGCTGCCGCCGCGCCGTCTCGCGCCGCCGCCAGCACCTGCCGGGCATAGGGCAGAAACGCCTTTCCGGCGTCCGTCAGCCGCACCCCGCTCGGTACCCGGTCGAAGAGCGGCACGCCGATTTCCCGCTCCAGCAGATCAATCCGCCGACTCATCGCTGGTTGCGAGAGATGTGCTGCCACCGCCGCGCGGGAAACGCTGCCCGCCTGTGCGATCGCCACGAATGCCTCAACCTCGATCATCTCCATGTCTATCAGTATAACCGATAGCGGGGGCAATGTCTATCTATTCGACAAATAGAGATGCGGGGCGTACGGTGGAACTGTCACACGCGCGGCGTGCCGGAAATGCGGAAGGAGGATGCGATTACCAAACTAGATCAAGAGTTCCCTGCACATATTGATCGCATCAGTGGCATACGTATTAGTGTCAAGGAGAGCGAACGACATGGATACGCTTTACAAGACCGTCACGTCCAAGGATGGCACGAAAATCGCGTACGATCAGCAGGGCGAAGGGCCGGCGGTGATCTTAGTCGCCGGCGCGATGTGCGCCCGGTTATCGTGGTCTGGGCCGGAACTCGCCCGACTCCTCGCGCCACATTTCACGGTCTACAACTATGACCGCCGTGGACGAGGAGACAGCGAGGATACTCCGCCCTATGCAGTCGAGCGGGAGATTGAGGATATTGACGCGCTCATCGACGAAGCTGGCGGGTCGGCGTACCTCTTCGGCCATTCTTCGGGGGGAGCCTTGGCCCTTGAAGCGGCCGTAAAGCTTGGCGATAAAGTCAAGAAGCTTGCGATCTACGATGTCCCGTACAAGGATGATCCTGCGGCCCAGCAAGCATGGAAGGAATATATCAAGCGGCTTACTGAGGTTTTAGCAGCAGATCGCCGAGGTGATGCCATAGCGCTGTTTATGCAGTATGTCGGGACGCCAGCCGACCAGATTGCCGGCATGCGCCATGCACCATTCTGGCCAACGCTTGAAGCGATTGCACCGACGCTCGCGTATGACCACACTGCCCTCATAGGTGAAGACGCCTCCGTACCCACCAAACGAGCATCTGGCGTACGAGTATCCGCACTTGTTCTGAATGGTGGCGCGAGTCCTCCCTTTATGTATGACACGGCGCGAGCGCTCAGCCAAGCGATGCCGCACGCGCAGCATCGTACACTGGAAGATCAGACGCACGATGTAAATCTCGAGGTTCTCGCTCCCGTGCTGGAAGCGTTCTTTCGTGACTGATCGAGTCCCGTGAGGAGCGGAGGATCGCAGTTCGCCAGTGACCTGACGAATATGTATCAAGCAACTCATGGCTCAGTTTGTTGACATTGAACCAATGGTCAGGGGGTGCCAATGTTCGCCGTCATTTTCGAGGTCCAGCCGACAGCCGAGACGAAAGAGACCTACCTGGGGCTTGCGAAGTTCCTGAAGCCGGAACTGGAACAGATCGAAGGATTCATTGACAACGAGCGCTTCGCGAGCCAGAAGACGGAAGGCCGCGTCCTGTCGCTCTCGGCCTGGCGCGACGAGAAAGCCGTGATCCGCTGGCGCACCCTTGGTGTCCACCACGCTGTCCAGGAGACCGGGCGCTTGGGGGTCTTCGTGGACTATCATCTGCGCGTCGGCGAGATCACTGCCGACACGCAGGTGCCGGAAGGGCAGAGCATCAGGCAGGAGCGGTTTGACACGACCGCGGTCGGGAGTGCCCAAGTGGTCACGATCGCCGAAGTGCCGCCGGGTGCCACCGCGCCATCGCCGGCCGCGTACGATGGCGCCGACGGCCTGGTTGATCTGGAGCGCTACGAGGGCATCACCGTGCCCGGCAAGATGCTCCTCCTGGCATCGTGGCGAGATGAAGCGGCGCTCGCGGCATGGCAAGAGAGCCAGTCACACGCGACACCCGCCGCGTCTGATCCGCCCGCCCGCTTCCGCGCCGTGCGGATCATCCGCGATTACGGGATGCGCGATCGCCGCGAAGCGCCGCAATACTATCCCCCGGTTGAACCGGCCGCATCGTCGGCACGCGAATAGCGCGAAGAAAGGAGCGAACGATGACCGCATTCCCCACAGATCCGATCGCCGCAGTCACCCACCCCGATCCCTACCCCTACTATGCCGACCTGGTAGCGCGAAAGCCGCTCTATCACGACGTGGCCCTGAAGCTGTGGGTCGCTTCGAGCGCCGACGCCGTGACCGCCGTCCTGACCAGCGACCTCTGCCGGGTGCGACCGCCGACGGAGCCGGTTCCCGCGGCGCTGCAAGGGACGCCATCCGGGGAGATATTCCGACACATGGTCCGCTTCAATGACGGCGCGGGCCATTGTCCGTTCAAGAGCGCTGTGTCCGCCGCGCTGGGGGAGATCGCCGTGACCCGGGCGACCGAACGAAGCGACATTTGGGCGCGCCTCCTAGCGGACGAGATCGCACCGACGCGCGACCCCGGTCGCCTCTCCCGCTTCGCGTTCCATCTGCCGATCTACGTCGCGGCGAGCCTGCTCGGCGTTCCTGACGACTTGCTCCCCCACGCCGCTCTGTGGGCGGCCGCTTTCGCGCGCTGCCTCGCGCCCGGAAGCGGCCCCGAGGAGGTCGCGCAGGGATCGGTCGCGGCGGGCCATCTGCTGGCAATGTTCCACGATCTCGCCCCCACACTCCTGGAGGAATCAGCCGACAATCTCCTGGCGATCCTCATGCGGGAAGCGGGCCGCGTCGGGCGCGGTGATGCGGACACCATCGTCGCGAACGGGATCGGCTTCCTGTTCCAGGCGTACGACGCGACGGCGGGCCTGATCGGCAATACCCTCGTGGCGCTGGCATCCCACCCCGAAGTCCACGCCCGGCTGGTCGCCGATCCCAGCCTCCTTCGACCCGTGATCGAGGAAGTCCTCCGGTACGATCCGCCGGTCCAGAACACGCGCCGCTTCCTCGCCCGCGACGGGGCGATCGCGGGTCAGGACATGCACGAGGGTGATACTGTCCTCGTCGTTCTCGCCGCCGCGAGTCGCGACCCATCGGCCAATCCGCACCCCGACCGCTTTGACATCGTTCGGGAAGATCGGCGGCTGTTCACCTTCGGCGCCGGTGTCCACGCCTGCCCCGGCCCATCGCTCGCGACGACGATTGCCCAGGCGGCAATCGCGCAACTGCTGGCGTCAGGGGGTGATCTTCCGCGGCTGACTATGCCGACGACCTATCGCCCGTCGCACAACGTGCGCAGCGCGCTCTCGCCGATGGTGGGCAGCGAATGAGGATGATGTCCGATTGAGTTGTCCGGTCCACGCGTCCATTCGAACACAACAGGAAAGGAGCCCACGCATAAGAAGACGGCGGTGGCCGCTCAGGTGGTGCCCCCGCCCCGACGTGGATAGCGCTAATCGGCGGCTGATGGACGGTTTCCGAAGAGAGATGGGAGGTTCACAGATGTATACGACGTGGTCAGTTTCGACGATGCGGCGAGGGCGGATGGCGCCCGTCGTGACGCTTGCCCTCACTTTGCCACTCCTCCTCGCCGCGTGCGGCGGCAACGCGACGGACACGCCCAAGCCCGCAGCCACGAGCGCGCCGAGCAGCACGAGTGCCGCGCGGCCCACGGCGGGGGCGACGGCTCCCGCAGGGGCAGCGAACACGACACCTGTCGGCTCGGCGGTGAGTGGCGCGCCGCCTGCTCCGAGTTCGACGAGCACAGGGGCGCACGCAAGCGCGGATCCACGCGGCGCGGCGCCGCCGAAGCGCGGCGGCGGCACGCTGCACCTCCTCTGGTGGCAGGCTCCGACGGTCCTCAATGAGCAAGTGGCGCAGGGGACGAAGGACACCGACGCCGCCCGCCTGATCGAGGAGCCGCTCGCCTCCACCTCGCTCGATGCCAGTTATCCGGATGTGCCCGTGCTCGCCACGTCCATCCCCTCCGCGGCGGATGGTTCCCTGGCGGCGGACGGCAAGAGCGTGACGTGGAAACTGAAAGACGGCGTCAAGTGGTCCGACGGTACACCCTTCACCTCCGCCGATGTGAAGGCGACGTGGCAGTACATCATGAAGCCGGAGAACGGCGCCACGAACGTCTCCAACTACGAGATCATCGCCAGCATTGATACGCCGGATGCGACGACGGCGAAGATCATCTTCAAGGATGCGACCGCGCTCTGGTACCTCCCCTTCACGAATGTCAACGGCGTCGTCCTGCAGAAGGCGCAGATCGACATGTGCAACCCGGACCCGAAGAACTGCCCGATCAGCACTGCTCCCGTCGGCACGGGACCGTACAAGCTGAAATCCTTCTCCCCCGGAGACAACGTGCAATACGTCGTCAACGATCTCTATCGGGAGGCGAACGCGCCATTCTTCGACGCGGTGGACCTCAAGGGCGGCGGCGACGCGGGCACGGCGGCGAAGGCCGTCCAGGCCGGACAGGTGGACTACGCGTGGAATCTCCAAGTGACGCCGGACGTGTCGAAGCAGATTACCGACGCGGGCAAGGTGCTGGACCAGATCCCGGGCAGCGGGGTCGAGCAGATCCTCATCAACCTCTCCGACCCAAACAAGGGGGTGAACGGCGAGAAGTCATCCCCCACGACGCAGCACCCCTTCCTCAGCGACCCGAAGGTGCGAGAGGCGATCGCGTGGCTCGTGGACCGTGACAGCATGGCGAAGAACCTCTACGCCGCCGGCAAGGCGGACTGCAACGTCCTCCTCGGCATCCCGGCCGCCGTGCAGTCGAAGAACACGACCTGCGGCTTCGATGTCGCGAAGGCGAACCAGCTCCTCGACGCTGCGGGCTGGAAGAAGGGCGCGGACGGCATCCGCGCCAAGAACGGGGTGCAGATGAAGGTCGTCTTCGGCTCCTCCGTCAACTC
>JBPCPB010000103.1:0-7398 GCA_050999735.1 Thermomicrobiales bacterium
GAAGATGACCGAGGTGTGCGAGCGATTGATCGCGCTCGTCAATTTGCGGAGCGCCTGCGACATCAGGCGGGCCTGCAAACCGACGTGCGCGTCACCCATGTCGCCGTCAATCTCGGCGCGCGGCACGAGCGCGGCAACCGAGTCCACAACGACGACGTCAACCGCGCCGGAGCGGACGAGCGTTTCGGTGATCTCCAAGGCCTGCTCGCCGGTGTCCGGCTGTGAGATGAAGAGGTTTTCGAGGTCCACACCGCACTTGCGCGCGTAGGAAGGATCGAGCGCGTGCTCGGTATCCACGAAGGCCGCGATGCCGCCCGTCTTCTGCGCTTCGGCGATGATGTGGTAGCAGAGCGTCGTCTTGCCGCTCGATTCCGGCCCGTAAATCTCGGTAATTCGGCCGCGCGGAATACCCCCGACGCCGAGCGCCAGATCGAGCGCAATCGAACCCGTCGGGATGACCTCGACTACCATCTTCTTGGACACGTCCACTAACCGCATGATCGAACCTTTGCCGTAGGCGCGCTCAATCTGCGCGACCGCCCCGTCAAGCGCTTTGCGCCGGTCATCCACACTCACGCCGCGTTCGACGCTGTTGGCACTCGTCGCCATTGCTGCTTTTCCTTCCTTCCCCGCGCCGTTGCGGACGACACTCGATTTTCCATTCCGCGCGCTGTCCAACGCCATCGCACTTTCCTGTTCTCTCCGGGGAGATTGTGCCGCCGGGTCTGATGCCCATCAGTACCGTAGCGGAACGCTTGTTCTACTCCGCGCAGTATAGCATATCCCGGCCATTTATGCAACCGTCGGCCCGCCGCTTTTTCCTTGCCAGTACTGGATTTGTTGGCGACGAAATTGCGCAATCTCCGCATGGATGCATCGTGTACAATAGAGACGAACGGACGCCCGAATGCTTCTCGATCGGTACAACCAATGAAACGCAGCCTGCTCACGCTTCTGATGGACGCACCACCGGCCGAGATTCGCGCGGCGGCGGACGCGTGGGAAGTTCCCCTCACGAAGCGGACGCATACGGACAATGTCGCGCTCCTCTATCAGGCGATGACCGACCGCTGGACACTCGAAGAGATGCTGGACCGACTGCCCGCGCAGGCACGCGACATCGCCGGAACGCTCGCCCTCGGCCCGGAAGAGGGGTTGGCGCGCGAGGAGGTGATGACGCGATTGCCGCTCGATCCGCTCGACCTGAACATGTCGCTCGCGGCGTTGCGCCAGGCGGCAATTGTCCACCGGCAATCAACGGGCGCTCTCTCCCTGCCGCGTGAACTGGCGACGCTGATTGCCCGCGCGGTGCGCGACCGGCAGCGCGGCGATTTCGCCGCCCCGACGATCGCGCAACTGCTCGAATCGCTCGACGCGGATGTGCTACTCGATGCTGCGCGTCGCTGGCGCGTGGCCGACACGCCGACCAGCCTCCGCCCCGGTGATCGGGAGCGGTTGCTGCATGCGCTCCAGACGCGCGTCCGCACGCCCCGTGCATTGGCGGAGGTCGAAACGGCGCTCTCGCCCGGCGCCCGGCGCGTCGCCGCGGCGCTGCGTGAGGAAACGTCGCCATTGCCGCTGGGCGAGGCCGCCGCGCTCGCGGGCGCGGAGACGCCAGCCGCGCGCCGCGCGCTGCTCGTGGAACTGACCGCGAGCCTCCTTGCCTGCCACGGCTGGTCGTGGGGCGAGCGGATGCTCGTCATGCCGCTGGAGTTCCGCGCGCCCGCAATGACGCAGATGCCGTTGCCGCCCTTGAACGCCGTCTCTGCCGAGCCGTTGCACGGCTGGCGGCATCCGTTCGCGCTGGCGTGGGACATGTTGACGCTGCTGCGGCTGATCGAGCATCAAGCGGCGCGCTGGCCGAGCGGCGGCATCGCGGCGCTCGCGGACGACCATCAGTTCACCGAGCGCGTCGCTCACCATTTCTGGGCGGCGCTCGATGCGACGA
The DNA here is from genome assembly GCA_050999735.1 of Thermomicrobiales bacterium. Taxonomy (GTDB): domain Bacteria; phylum Chloroflexota; class Chloroflexia; order Thermomicrobiales; family JALYUS01; genus JALYUS01. The sequence continues at coordinate 1,949 of JBPCPB010000103.1, forward strand.
TCCCGCCGAGCGCTGCCATCGCCTTTCTCGCCGCGCTCGGTCGCGCGCGCGGGCTGGTCACGGAACGTGACGACGAGGGCCGGCACATCCTCGCCATCAACGATCCGGTCCCGTGGGTGAAACTCGGTTTTGGCGCGCAAACGCGCGAATTGCTCACCGCCTGGCGCGGGATGGCGGGCTGGCTTGAGGGGCAGGGAACAGCGATGCAATTGTGGGGCGTGGAGTGGCCGACGTTCCGCAGTCGGCTGCTCGATGCGCTGACCGACTGCCAGCCGGGCCACTGGTATCTGCTCGAAAGCCTGCTCGCACGCCTCGTGCAGGTGCGGCCATCGCTGCTCGGCGAGGAGTTCACGGCGGCGAGCGCGGTCGGGCAGACGCCACCGGATCGCGATGCGCTCGTCCGGGGTTGCATCGAGGCGACGCTCCGCACCGCGCTCTCGTGGTTCGGCGTCGTCGCCTGGGGGCGGACGGCGATGGGCGAGGCGATGCAGGTAACGGATGTCGGGTGGTGGCTGCTCGGTCGGGGGGTGGAACCGGCCATTCCACCCTTCGGCGCAACGCCGCTGGCGATCCAACCCGACCTCACCGTCCTCGTCCTCCACGCGGAACCGGCGCATCTCTGGCCGCTCCTCGCGCTCGCGGACGCCGAAACATTGGATCGGGTCAGCATCTATCGCATCACCGCTCCGTCGCTCCGCCGGGCGCTTCGCCGCGGTCTCGCCTTCGATCAGGTCGTGCGGTTCCTGGAGAGCCGTACCGGTGGGCCGCTCGGTGATGCGACCCACGCGACGCTCGAAGAATGGATGCGGGCCGTGCGCCGCGTGATCCTCGAACGGGTTATCATCCTCACTGCCGATGAACAGGATATTCTCGACGAAGCCGTCGCGCACGCCCGCACGCGCGGCGCGAGCGTGCAGATGCTCCCGGACGGCCGTGCCCTCGTCTCGATTGCCGAGGGGGATGACGCGCTCGCGGCGTGGTTCAAAGATGCGGACATCACGCCGGTCTGGAAAGCGACTGCCCGTTTGCCAGCGGCGGCGCCTGTGCCCTACAATGAAGCGGGGTAAGGCGATGGGCGACCTCCGTGAGAAAGGGCTGACATGAGTAGTACGACGCAACGACAGAACGCGGCGAAGCTGCGGCGCGAGAAAGCGAAAGCGCAGACGGCATCGGTCGCCAAAAAAATCCCGGTCTCCCAGGATGGCATGACCGCGCTTCAGGCCGAATACGATCAACTGACGAAGGTGAAGCGCAAGGAGATCTCGGCAGTCGTCCAGCGCGCCCGCGAAGAAGGCGACCTGCGGGAAAATGCCGGCTACCACGCCGCGCGCGAGGAACAGGGAATGATCGAGGCGCGCATCCGCGAACTCGAATACTTGATGAAGCACGCCGTTGTCACCGCTGATTTTATCGAGGACACGAGCGTCGTCCGGGTCGGCTCGACCGTGACCCTCAATCTCGATGGCGACGATGTGACCTACACCATCGTCGGCGCAGTCGAGGCGCAACCGCGCCAGGGGCGCATTTCGAACGAATCGCCCGTCGGCAAGGCGCTAATCGGCCATCGCTCCGGTGATGATTTCGAGATCGTCACTCCCTCCGCCTCACTTCGCGCCGTCATCAAAGACGTGCGCGCCGCCTGAGTGGGCCGAACGAACCACCAAGGCACCAGGAGCACGAAGGACACCAAGAGATGCTTATTTTCTTTGCGTTCTTGGTGCCTTGGTGGTTCAACTCCCTTGCCTCTTATGAGCGCCTGCTGTTCCCAGTGATTGTCGCATCCACAACAGCCCGCAACGCGCGAAAATCCGCGGCCATCCGCTCGTAGGGGAACCACGCCAGCACTTTGGGCGACGGGTGAAAGAGCGGGACGAGTGTGAGGCCATACCAGGTGTGTGGCCTTCCCCGCGCCTCGGTCAGTTTCAATCCGTGCGGTTCGATGCGGCCCAATGCCGCGAGCGCGACCGCGCCGAGCGTCACGACAACGGGTGGATCCACGATGATCAGCGTGGCGCGGAGATGACCGCTGCAATTGGCGAGTTCCTGGCGGCTCGGCGGGCGGTTCGCACCCGACGTGCGCTGCGGATTGCAGAGGGCGGCGTTGGTGATGAAGATGTCGGCGCGTGTCCAGTTCACCTCATCCAGCAGCCGCTCGAAGGTGCGCCCGGAGAAGTCACCGGAAAAAGGTATGCCGGTCTTTTCCGCGCCACCACGACCCGGCGCTTCCGCGATGAACATCACCCGTGCATCAATGTCGCCGTTCGCGCGTGTCAAAACACGCCGCCGCCCCTCCATCGCCGGACACTGTCGGCAGGCCGCGACTGTTGCCACGAGGGCGGCGAATGCGGCATCGCGCCGTGATCGCTCATCCGCGTGTGCCATGTCGGCGCTCCTTCACGTAAATGATTGGGATGAACCACCAAGGCACCAAGAACACCAAGAAGGCACGGAGAAGGCCATATTTTTTCATCTCTTCTCTCTTGGTGTTCTTGGTGCCTTGGTGGTTAGCATTTCTCGTCAGCCGTTCGGGCGGAGCGTTCGCAACTCCCCAAAGAGCCGCTTCTCGTCCGCCGAGAGATGCGCCGGGAGGTGGACGCGGAGCGCGACGAAGAGATCGCCGCGTGTGTCTGGCTTGCCGACGACGAGCGGCATGCCCTTGTTCGCGAGGCGGATTTGCCGACCGTTCTGCGTCTCCGGCGGCACCTTGACGAACAATCGCTTGCCGTCCGGCGTCGGCACGACGACCTCGCCGCCGAGGATCGCCGTGTAAAGCGGCACGTCCACAGTCGTCCGCAGGGTTGTCGGCGTCGTCTCGTCGCGCGTGAACCGGGTGTCGGGGAGGATGCGCAATTCGAGGACGAGATCACCCGCCGCGCCGCCATTGGCGCCGGGATGACCTTTGCCGGCGAAGCGCAGCCGTTGCCCGTCATCCGCCCCCGCCGGGACCGTGACCGTCATCGGTTCGGCGCGGTTCATGTCGAAGGAGATCTGTCGCTCACCACCCGTGTAGGCGTCCGCGAACGAGACTTCCAACTCCGCAAGAATATCGCGCCCTTTGCGCGTGCGAGGCGGCATGTGCGTCGTCGTACCGCCCCGTTCCCGGCTCGCCGTGCGGCCAAACATCGTCTCGAAGAAGTCCGAGAAGCCGCTATCACCGCCGCCGCTCGTGGAATACTCGGTGCGGAAACCGCCGGGGGCGCCGCCCCGCTGTGATGTGAACCAACGCGCAAAGTCGTCCGCATTCTGGCCTGCCGCACCCTGCCCGCCGTTGCGCTGATATTGCTGCCATGCCTGACCGTATTGGTCGTATTGCGCGCGCTTCTCGGTGTCGGAAAGCACCTCGTACGCCTCGCTGACGCGCTTGAATTGCTCCTCCGCGCCCGCGTCCTTGTTGACGTCCGGGTGATACTTCCGGGCGAGCTTGCGATAGGCGCTTTTGATCTGTTTTTCGTCGGCAGACCGGGGGACACCCAGTACCGCGTAATAATCCTGAAACTCCATCGCCTTCGTCCGTGCCCCTTCCTGACGCGCCAACGAGCGACACCCTGGCCCGTAACACTTAGTCTGAAGGTAGAATACACCTTGAGTCGTTTCGTGTCAAGTTTGTGGCGCTGCGGTAACCGCCGTGTCGCGCTGGACCTTCCGCTGCACGAAATTGCCAACCCACCATGCGAGCAGCGCCGCCAGCGCCATGATGATCAGTCCGGCGATTGGCAGGAGCAGAGCGATAACCGCCCCAACAGCGACAAAGAAGTCTTCCCCGGCAGACGCGGCCGGCGATGGCAGCCCTCCGAGGATGCCGCCGAGTGGGCGACGATAGCGTACCTTCAGCAGATGCATGCCGAGCGCGAGTGCGGCGCCGATGATCGCCGCAAGGATGCCAGGCAATCCCGTCCCTGTCGTCGTTGCCAGCATAATGAGCGCGCCCGCGACCGGCCGGTAGACCAACCCGAGACGGTTATTGACCGTCTCACTGCTCGGCGCTTTGTCTCCGAAGAGTTCGATGGGGAGCAAAAGCAATAGTGCCAGAAGACCGCCATTGCTGGAAAGAAACGTGTACGGCGATCCGATTGGGACACGGCCGGTGAGCCGGTGCGCGAACGCCAGCACGAGGAGTGCGAGAAACGCGTTCCACCCCGCCGCCGCCGCGAGCGCCATCCCCAACACAATATGCATGCACCCCTCCGCACCTACCCAATCGCAGCACGTCCGCCGCAGTATGGTTGCACACAGGCGGGAGCGTCAACCGTAAGGATCCAGAGGGAAGAATCAGCGCAGAGATCACTGAGGACACAGAGGACACAGAGAAAACGCTCTTCTATTCTCTTCTTGATTCCCTCTGCGTTCTCTGTGTCCTCAGTGATCTCTGCGCTTGACCCCGCTTCTCCGCATCGCTATCGCTATCGCGGGCGTTTCCAAGGGATGAGGAGGCGGTCGGCGAGGTTGAGGATGAGGGTGAAAACGAGGCCGAGAAGGGCGATGGCGATCAGGCCGACGAACATGCGCGTCGTGGAGAGGGTGCTCCAACTCGACCAGATCAGGAAGCCAAGCCCTTCGTTAGTGTAGGAGAACTCCGCCGCGATGACGACGAGCAGCGCCGTTGCGGCGCTGATCCGCAGGCCGCTGAAGATCGTCGGCAACGAGCCGGGAAGCAAGACGTGGCGGAACATTTGCCACCAGTTCGCGCCGAAGTTGCGCCCCGCTTCGAGCAGGACGTGGTCAATCGTTTGCACCGCGCCCATCGCGTTAATGGTCATCACCGCGAAGACGCTGATGCCGACCGTCACGGTGCGTGGCGCCTCGCCATAGCCGCCGAAGGCGAGGTAGACGAGCGGCAGAATAGCGATTTTGGGCATTACCGACAGAATCGAAATGATCGGATCAAACATCGCGCGGATTGGCCGGATCATCCCCATCGCCAGCCCGAGCACGATCCCCAAAGCCGAGCCGATGGTGAACGCTAAGAGGACGCGGACGAAGGTCGCGCGGATATGCGGCTGCAACTGCCCGGTACGGAGCATCCGCCACATCTCCATCGCAATCGTCGTTGGCGTTGGCCAGAGGCGGCTATCGAGGATACCGACGGTGATGATCCACTGCCAGAGCGCGAGCAGAACGAAGGCGAAGCCGACGGAGATCAGGATGTCCGTATTGAATGGCAACCTGCGGCGTCGGGCGGGCAGGATCGGTATCTGCGTCCCCGCGGCTGCTGCTGCTGTTGTTTTCTCCGCAATCCTCATGCCGTCGCCTCTTCCTGTTCCATCGCTCGCTTCACTTCCGATTTCAGGGACTGCCAGATCGCATAGGTCAACGCGCCGAACTCCGCGCGGCTCGTCAGTTCAAGAGTACGCGGTCGGGCGAACGGCACGTCGAACGTCTCTTTGATCGTCCCCGGATGCGCGGTCATCAAGACCACTCGGTCACCGAGCAGCGTCGCCTCATCGAGGCTG
>JBPCPB010000105.1:0-5405 GCA_050999735.1 Thermomicrobiales bacterium
ACCGGAAGCGGCGCGAGCAGATCGAGACGCGCAACCATCTCGAATCGAGCGTCTACACGGCGGAGAAGAGTCTCAAGGAGTTCGGTGATAAGGTGGACGCCGCCGTCAAGACGGAGGTTGAGGACAAAATCCGCGCCGCGAACGACGCCCTGACCGGCGACGATGCGACGAAGATGGCGACCGCGCAGAGCGATCTCGACACGGCCCTCGCTAAGATCGGGCAGGCGATGTACGGCCAACCGGGCACAGAAGGCGCGCCTAACCAGCCACCGGACGACACCATCGAAGGCGAATTCCGTGAAGCGGGCGCGTAGACGAGTGACGAGTCAAACGTAACATGGATTGTCGGGCGCCCCTCGTGGGCGCCCTCTTCGTTCCGCGACCATACGTCCGGTCTGACAGCATATCGGCTCCCGATACCCTTTCCACCGCGTGGTATGATGCCTGTAGCGGATCATCATAAGCGTGAAAGGGCGAACGATGGCCGAAGAAGAAGAGTACACGAATAGCACGAAGAAGAGTAACGGGAAGCCGATCAATCTGCATCCTCCGACGATGGAACAGGTTATTCCCGTCGTCGATTTGGCGCCAGGGAGCCGCATCCAGATTACTGCCAAGCCGATTGGTGTTACCCTGACGCTCCCGACTGGTGTAGTCATCGGCCCAAGTGAATGGGAAGGATATTACGTCATTCGCCTTGATGCGCCCGCCATCTATCACCATGCTGACGGCACCGATGAAGCATTCGAGGAACTCGTCGAGGCGTTTGACAATTTCGCTGTTCTTACCCCGCAGAACTAACGGTCGTGCCTCGGCAACGCCCGCCCTTCGCTGAGGGTCGCGCATGGGGATACGGTATGAGTAGAGCGGGGATCACAAGGCGCGTCTATCACGGCGATGATGGGTATGAATACGAGCCTTGCCCGATGAACGGTAAATACACATGGCATCAAATAGCTGTCCGCGACAGAGTTTATCGAGACATTGATCCTGATACGGGGGAGCCGGTTGCTGGCGGTGAGGGCAATTGGCGACCCCTCAAGTAGCCTCATACAAGAGTGTCAGTCAACCTCCATCGGAATCGCGGCGGGTATGCCGTGCGTGCGTGATGTATCCAACGCGGCAGGGACCGTAAAGGTAAACGTGCTGCCACGGCCGAACACCGTGGTCACGTGCATGACGCCACCGTTCAATTCGACGAGTTGCTTCGTCAATGCGAGGCCGAGGCCGGTGCCTTCATAGCGCCGGGTATGTGACGCATCCAGTTGCCGGAATTTCTCAAACAGTTTCGGAACGTCTTCTTCCTTGATGCCGATGCCGGTGTCCTGGACCGCGAAGGCAACCATGTCCGGCTCGGTCGGGTCGGGCGCAATGCACATCGTGATCACGCCACCATCGGGTGTGAATTTGATGGCATTCGAGACGAGGTTGAGAATGATTTGCCGGATGCGCTGGCGATCGGCGAACACCGGGATCGCTTCAGGCGGTTCATCAGTGCGGAGTTGGTGCCCGCGCGCGGCGATCAGTGGTGCGACGGTGCGGGCGACGGCTCGCATCTCCTCACGGAGGTCGAATCGTGTCTGTTTCAGTTCCATCCGTCCCGCCTCGATCTTGGAAATGTCGAGGACATCGTTGATGAGCGTGAGCAGATGCCGTCCACTGCTGAGAATATCCCGCAGGCAGGCGGTGATCTCATCCGCTTCCGTCACGATTCCATCGCTGAGTAACTCGGAGAACCCGATGATCGCATTGAGTGGCGTGCGGAGTTCGTGGCTCACTGTGGCGAGGAACTCCGACTTCAAGGCGTTCGCGCCGGCAAGTTCCGCGTTGAGTCGCTGCATTTCGCTGACTTGCTGCTGCACCTGGTCATAGAGCAGCGCGTTATTAACGGCAATCGCCGCCTGCGCCGCGATCGTCTGGACGACGGATACCTGCTGCTCGGTGTACGCATGCGGGAGCGGGCTGCCGAGCGAGACCGCGCCGACGACGCGAGACCCGACAATTAGCGGCACGGCGAGGAGCGACTGCGGGCGCTCTCCCATAACCGTGATGCCACTTCTAGTGAGAAAGTCATCCACGTTGCCCCCGGTCAGGAGCAGGATTGGCATCCGATGGCAGATCACCCAGCCGGAGAGCGACCGATCGAGCGGCACGGTCGCGATGGAGACGCAGTCCCTACCGCTGATCGCGACGCGCATGGTGACATCGGGCGCGTCTTCGGTATAGGAAGCGACAAACAGGCTCGGTGCATCAACGATGCGACTGAGTTCATCCGCTACCAACGCACAGACTGCATCGAGATTCAGCGTCGCCGCGAGGCGCGTGCCGGTCGCGGTGACGGCCGCGAGGTCGCGATTCGCGCTCGCGAGGCTGGCGATTCGCATGTCGGCCTCGACATTGAGCCGCACATTTTCGAGCGCGACGGAGATGGTATTGGCGAGTGTGGCGATGAGGTTGAGATCCGCCTCCGCGAGCTGGGCGATGTTCTCCTCCTCAAGCAGTACCGCGCCAAGCACCCGGTCCGGCGTGAGAATCGGCGCGCACGCTTCGCAGACAATTTGCTCCTCCGCGGCGATAAAATCGTTGTCCTGACCCGCATCACCGACCAGGATCGGTCGGCGCTCCCGCACCGCTCTGCCGGTGACCGTGCCGGGGACGGGGATCGGATCAATGACCGTCGTATAGCCACGCTGGCAGACCAGATGCAGGTTTTCAGGATCGCCGGGCCGGAGGAGATAGATCGAGACGTAGTGGTAGCCGAATGTCTCGGAAAGCCGGTGGACGACGATGTCGCAGACCTCCTGCTCGGTTGTCGCGCTCGTCAGTGCGACCGCGATCCGACGCAGTTCCTCGAGTTGCTGCTCCTGCGTGCCCAGTTCCTTGACCATCACGTTGAAGGTACGACCAAGTTGGGCGATTTCGTCCTGGCCGCGAATCGGCACCAGGACATCGCGCGCCCCGCGTCCAAACGCGGCAGCGGCACGCGAAACATCGCCGACGCCGCGGCCAATCGAGCGGACGAACCAGAATCCAGCCAGCGCGATGAAGGCGAGCAGGACGCCCGTTTCGATGAGCGTGACATTCCGTGCCGTGTTGATGCTCGCGCGTCGGTCTGCGCGCACGCTCGCGGTCGCGGTATGCACCGCATCCTGAAAGCCGCCGATAAAGCCCGATGCGGCAAGCCCCTGGCCTTTCAGCGCGGTGTCCGCGCGTGTATCGGCATTGGCGGCATCGGCTTTGCCGACCTCCATGCGGAACTGCGTCAGTGTCTGGAGATAATTGCTCCGGTATTCCGCGATTGACTGATCGTATTGTTGGAGTGACGTTCGCATCGTGGGTGTGAGATCGAGATCTGTTTCCAGTTTCGCGCGCACATCATTGACAGTTTGCCAGGATTGCTCGACAAGACCGGCCACCGCGTCAATGTCATCCGTTGTGCCCCCGCGTAACCAAACATCCTTGATGCGCGCAATCAGCCGGATCACTTCCTCCCGCAGCTGCGCCGAGTCATCAATGGCGAGATCGTATTTAACCTGAATATGATCCGACGCGCGGGCAATATCACGGAATTGGAGGAGTTGAACCGTACTGCTGCTCACCGTGAGCAAGAAGCAGATGATGCCGAAGATCAGCAGCCTGCTTTGTAACGTGTACCGCCGCATCGTTTCCCCGTCCGCGCGATCCCGCACATCCCCGGCATCATGCGCGCCTATCCCTGCCGAAAGTGATCCGCAGATACGTCATCTCGCATGGCAGCGACGGATGTGGTCGCCGCTCGTGTATTTGAACGGACGTACAGGATATATGTTACGCCCTGTCCTCGATTGATGTCTACCGGGGGTGCGATCAACGATGCAGTATCAACTGCCGGCCAGGGGATGGGCATTACCGCCGAAGAGTTGCACGTACCAGCGGCGAATGTATGGCGGCATCTTCAATGGGTCTGCCATCGCTGCGGAGGCAAGCCCCGCGAACCGTTCCGAGTCATTCTCGAACATCCCGGGGAAGCCGGTCTGCGGATTGCCGAACTCGTACTCACCGGCGACGAAACAGATGCGCGGGTAGTGCGGATTTTTCTCCTCGGCCGCGCGCCGTACATCGGCGCGAAACGTCCGGTTCAATGTCGGCCAGCGATCCCACTCTTTGCTGTACTCGTCATAAAAGCCGGTGAGATCTGCCCATGCATGCGCCATTTCGTGAATCGCCGCCTCAGCCTGGATGCCGAACAACTCGATGCGGTTTTCTTCCGGCCCGTACCAAAACCCGCCACCGTCCGGCGCGTGCAGATTGCGCACCGTACAGCGCGTATCCGCGAGAATCTGCTTTGCGGCATCGGTGAATCCATAGGACTCCATCACCGCATACTTAAATGCGTCGCCGTTTGGGTACTTGCCCGGCGGCTGGCCGCGTAAACGACTGAGCAACGACATGACAATCCTCCTTTGGCGCTGCCGATTCAGACGATCATGCGGCGATGAACGCCGATCCGTCAAGTGATCTCCGAATGGCGGCAAAGCATGTATGTATTTTCTGGAAAGTATTGACACGATGACCCGGCCATGGTAGTGTACGGTCACGGTAAAGTCCCGAGTCGTTGAGTAGCAATGAACCGGGCGGCAGTGGCCTCACTTCTCACGGAGTGACGCGGCGGCAAGCGGACCAACGCCCACGCGGTGGTATGGCTGCCAAAGCGCGATGGGTCGCCACACTGAGCAATCAGCGGCGGCTTTCGTGGTACACGCGCAACGGCAACGTGAAAGATCAGTCGGGGCTTTGCCGTTTTCGTCTGTCGAGGGAACGGTGGAAAGGTCTGGTGGAGCGGGCTTCAACTTACTCCACCAGGAAAACCCGCATGGTGGGTCCGTCTACCGCCCCGGTGGCAGGGGTGCGGGTGCGCTCCCGCTTCCGCCGCCTCCACCACGGGACGGTACACTCGGTGCGGGCGTCGGCGCACTACTGCTCGGCACGCTCGCCCCACCCGGCCGACTCGCCGGTGCTGGCCCCACCACGATCCCAATCGGCGTCGGCCCACTCACCGTCACCGTAATCGTCTGTGTCACGTTTCCGTCCGTCGCCGTCAGATGGATCGTGCCGGGGCTTTCTCCTGTCACCTTGCCCGTCGTCGGTTCCACGCTGGCGATCTGCGCATTGTCCCCGCCCCACCGCACCTGTCCTGCGGGGAGAGGCTGCGTGCTGCCATCCTGATACGTCCCCATCGCCAGACATTGCACCATCTGCCCCACCTTGATGCTCGGCGTCGCGCTGCCCGCACAGGTGATCGCGATGCTGACCAGCGGTGCGGCGGTGACGGTGATCGTGTAGGACTGCATGCCGGGGAAGCCGTTGTGATCGGTCGCGGTGACGGTGAAGGAGAAGGTCCCCGTCGCCGTCGGGGTGCCGCTGAG
>JBPCPB010000224.1:0-5378 GCA_050999735.1 Thermomicrobiales bacterium
GGCCGGGGCCAATCGCCGCCGCCGTGAACCGGTGCGCCTGCTCGTGCAACAGTTTCGCCGCCCGCTCCACATCATCCGGCAGAGGCAGAAGCGTCGCCTCGCGAACGACTGCCGCGACCGTCCCGGCAACTGCCCGGGGGACGGCCATTGTCGCCAAGCCCACCCCCGCACGCATTGCCGCCTCCGCGACGAAGCCGGGCGCACCGACGTAGGTGACCGCCCCGGCGACGACCAGCAATGTGCCGCAATCGCTCTTGTGCGCATCGGCGAGCCGCCGTGGAACACGCTGCCGGACATCGTCGTCGGTGGTCATCCGCGGCCCCGGCTCAGTCGGATCACCCAAACCGAGATCAACGACAATGATCCGCCCCGCGTACCGGCTTCCGGGCGGCACGAGGCAGCCGCGCTTCGGCGAACCGAGCGTCACGGTCGCGTGCGCGACGATCGCATCGTCGCTCGCGTCCCCCGTTGTCGCATCCACACCCGTGGGGATGTCGAGGGCGATCACGCGTGCCGCGCGCGGCGTCACGGTATTGACCAATCGCGTGACGGCGGCAATATTTGCCGGGAGGCCGGGCCGCGCGCCGGTACCGAGGATCGCATCGAGGACGACATCCGCCTCACCGAGCGCCGCGCGCAACGCATCCTCCGATTCGAGCACGGAAAGCCCCTGCCGGTTCGGCGTTTCCAAATCGGCCCGCGACGTGAGGGACCAGACCGAGACATGAACCCCCTCACTCGCGAGCGTCCGCGCCGCGACGACACCATCACCCCCGTTGTTTCCCGGACCAAGCAAGACGACGACACGGGCGCCTGTGTGACCGACCATCCCACGGATCACCCGCGCGACGCCCGCGCCCGCTTGCTGCATCAACGCGGGCGCTTCGACGCCGCGCGCGAAGGCTGCTTCCTCGAGGGAACGCATCTCTGCCGCCGTGACAATTCGCATCTCTTCTCTCTCCTCAGCGATTTCCGTTACTATCGGCAGTTCGTCTCGACGTTTCGGCACGGAACCCGACGACAAACGCCGCAGCGAGGTCGCGGCTGTGCGTGACGCTCACTTGCCACTCCAGGAATCCGCCGCGCCGCGCGACAATCGCCGCCGCGCCATGCAAGAGCACCGACGGTTTCCCGGCGGCATCATTGCGGATCTCGATATTCCGCCACCCAACCGGGCCAATGCCGGTGCCGAGCGCTTTGGCGGTCGCTTCCTTGGCCGCAAATCGGACCGCGAGCGCCGGGGCACGGCCCGCGGCGTATGCCCGCTCGTCCGCAGTGTACACCCGCGCGAGAAACCGCTCGCCATACCGGCCGACCGTCGTGGCGATGCGCGAAATCTCGACGATATCTACACCAACCGTGAGGGATGGATCGCTGGGAGTGGCGAGCAAATCCACCCGATCAGCGTCCAACGCCGACATAGGTGAATCCCATCGCCTCCATCTCCGCGCGGTCGTACAGATTCCGCCCATCGAGCACCACCGGGTTCCGCATTGCTTCGAAGACACGCTCCATGTTGGCTTGGCGAAACTCGTTCCAGGGCGTCAGTAGAAGCAAGGCGTCCGCACCACGCGTGGCATCGTACGGATCGTCACAGTAGACGACATCCGGCAACAGGCCGCGCGCGACTGCCATTGCCTCCGGGTCGTAGGCGCGGACCCGCACGCCGCGCTCGATCAAGCAGCGGATAATATCCACGGACGGCGCCTCCCGCATGTCATCCGTATCCTGCTTAAAGGCAAGTCCCCAGACGCTCACCGTGCTTGCGCCCGGCTCCGCAAGATGCGCGAGCGCTTTCCGCGCGAATCGGCGGCGCTGGTCCTGATTGATGTCCAGCACGCTATTCAAGAGTTGCGGATGGAGGTTTTTTTCCGCCGCCATAAAGGCGAGCGCCTTCACGTCCTTGGGAAAGCACGAACCGCCGAACCCGATGCCCGCATCGAGAAAACTTGGACCGATGCGCGCGTCCAGACCCATGCCGCGCGCGACAACGCGCACGTCCGCTTCGAATCCCTCGCAGATCGCGGCGATCTCGTTGATGAAGGAAATCCGTGTCGCGAGCATGGCATTCGACGCGTATTTGATCATCTCCGCCGTCCGCAAATCCGTTTTCACAATGGGCGCGTTCACGGTCGCATAAAGTTCGGCTACCGCCTCGACGGCTACTGGATCATCGCCGCCGAGAACGATCCGATCAGGTTCGCGGACATCATGCACAGCGGAGCCTTCACGCAGAAATTCAGGGTTCGAGACAACCGCAAAATCGGCGCCGGGCGATGCATACTCGCGGATGATCTGCGCGACAAAGCCGCCGCTGCCGATCGGCATCGTGCTCTTGTTGATGATAATTGTTCGTCCGCGCAGATGGGGGGCGAGGCTGCGGGAGGCGCTTTCGACGCGGCTCATATCCGCCTTGCCATTTCCACCGGGCGGCGTGTCCACCGTGATAAAGACGAAATCCGCCGCGGGGATTGCCTCGGCATAGTTGGTCGTGAATCGCAAGCGACCCGCGGCGGCGGTCCGGTGGGTCAGTTCCTCGAGACCGGGTTCGAAAAAGGGCATTGTGCCGGCGCGAAGTTTGGCGATCTTCTCTGTGAGAATATCAATGCAGACAACGTCGTTCCCAAGATCGGCGAATCCGGCGCCGGTAATGAGACCGACATACCCGGTGCCAATCACCGCAATTGAACTCATGCACCCAGCCTTTCTGGCTCGCGTATCGCGCGTTCGCTCACTTCGCAACGATGGAAAGATTCGCAACGTACGCGTCGTAATCATGTCCCGATGCGTACACGCGAATACTCACCAATTTATAGGGTACCGGGTATGCCTGCTTCAAATCAAAGTGGAATGTATCGGCCCAGACGCCTGGTTTGATCTGTATGCCCTGGAGCACGCTGGTCGCGGTCCTGTTGCCGTCGTCATTCTGCGTATAGAACGCCCGACCAACTTCGATTGGGTCGTTTTTTGCGCTCACATACCCGATGAGAAAGACGACCGGATACTCAGAGCCGAGCGTGCCGCCACCGGAGAGGCTGTGACTGACGATCTTGACGTCCGCGCTCAAAACGACCGAATCGAACTCGTCCAGTTCGCTGAATGCGAGCGGCTGTTTGATGCCAATGAGATCGCTGTCCACATTGCCGCCCGCACGCAAGAAATGGAGCGCATTGACTGGCTGCCCGCGAACCGTCTCCGGTACGATGCTCTCGGTCGCCCGCACATTGCCGCCATCGCCGCCATCATCGGCGTAGCCTTCCCAGTGCGTCGGCAACTGGTCATGGGCATTGACACCCAGTTGGAAGGCGCCGTTCTCAACAAGGTCACGCTGCTTCACGGACGGAGCGGTCGGCGCCGCACCGACTGATACGATGCTTTGCTGCCCATTCGCCACCGTCACGCGCTGGCCCGCGCCTTCGACCGTCACATCGGGGCCGTTCAGCACCGAGACGTCCACCCGCCCCGGATCGTCCTGCTGCCCAGGCAGCGCAAGCACGCGGAAGCGGGTACCCGGCTGGCGCGCCTAGATCGTGCTGCCGAGCGAGCGGACATCAATCAGTACCCGGTTATAGATCGTATCGGGATTGGCGGTGACAATCAGTCGGCCATGATCCTGCTGCAACGCAATCGCCGCGTTCTTGTCTATATATTGCGACGCGCGCAGCCGGTCGAACGTCACCTCGGTATTGGCGGAGAGTTCGACGAGGGAATCATCGAACAACGACACCTTGATCTGCGTGTCGTCTCCCGTGCGGATCGTGTCGCCTTCACTGACGCTGCCGCCCTCCGCGATATCATGCCAGAACGATTGCTGGCGCGAGCGCACCTGCACCTGATTGCCGGTAACAATTTGGCGGAGGTTCCCGCCGCGCGGTTTCGTCGCATTCGCACGGTAGGTCGTGAAACTGGCCGTCACGCCCGCCACCAGCAGCGAGAAACAGGCGAAACTGACGAGCAGAATGCGCCACGCGCTCCGCGTCTGCGCGCGCGCCGAGGGGGGTATGCGCGCATGCGGCCACCCCTTCCGCGTTGATGGCATTGTCTGATTCGTTGTCATGCCCCGATTTCCTGTCCGGCAGTCGTACGTATACGCACGTCAGAGCGTATTGTACGGAGCATACTGAGCATGGTCAAACCGTGTGCCGCGGTTTGCGGCTCTCGACGAACCGCGCGCGGGTATCGGTGGCCGCCGATTGGTCCGCCGTCCGATACCGCAGCCGGAACGCCACGTGCTGTTCCGTGAACAGACCATCGAGGATGGCGGCCCGCATCGTCTCCATCTGCTGGAGGACGAACCAGAGATTATGGATCGTCGCCAGCCGGTACCAGAGCAGTTCCTTTGTACGATAGAGGTGATGCAGATAGGCAGCGGAAAAGCGGCGACACGTCGCGCAGCCGCACGATGCGTCTAGCGGCCCGTGGGCGTCGCGATACCGGGCATTGCCAATACTGACGCGCCCGTGCGGCGTATACAACCCGCCATGACGCGCCACCCGCGCGGGCAAGACACAATCAAAGAAGTCCACACCGCGCGCGACACACGCCCAGAGGTCTTCCGGCGAACCGACCCCCATCAGATACCGTGGTCGGTCCATCGGCAGCGCATCCGTCGTCGCGGCGAGCGCTCGGTCCATCTCGTCCTTCGACTCGCCCACGCTCAAGCCGCCAATCGCGATACCCGGCACGTCGAGTTGGGCGGCAAACATCGCACCTTCGCGGCGCAGCGTGTGACTGAGGCCGCCTTGCACGATGGCGAAGAGCGCCTGATCATCGCGCCGTTTCGCACGAAGGGCGCGCTCCATCCATCGCTGCGTGCGGTGGAGCGCGTCGCGCGCTATCGCGTCGTCGGCGGGAAGCGCGACGCATTCATCGAGCGGCATGATAATGTCCGCACCCAGCGCTTCCTCCAGCGCGACGACGCTTTCGGGCGTGAAACGGTGGATGCTGCCATCCAGATGGGACCGAAAGGTTACGCCATCGTCATCAACCGTCCGGCGGGCACCAAGACTGAAGACCTGAAACCCCCCGCTATCGGTGAGAATTGGGCCATCCCAGGCCATGAAGCGATGCAATCCGCCCGCATTGCCGATGATCTCCGCGCCAGGCCGGAGGCTGAGATGATACGCATTGGCGAGGATGATCGCCGCACCGACCGCGTGCAAATCGTCCGGATCGAGCGCCTTGACAGTCGCCTGCGTGCCTACCGGCATGAACGCTGGCGTGTGAATGTCGCCGTGCGGCGTCGTGAAGCGCCCGGCACGCGCGCCGGTCTCCCGATCAACCGACTCGATGGCAAACGTGAAGGCTTTAGCAGACACAATGGCCACCTTCGGTGGAGCAGGCTTCAGCCTGCCGGGCCAGTTGCAGGCTGCAGCCTG
>JBPCPB010000226.1:0-6187 GCA_050999735.1 Thermomicrobiales bacterium
CCAAGTGGGTGGAGCAGGAGATTATGTTTCAGGGGCCGGAGACGGTCGCGGCGGTGATCGGCGAGCCACTCTCCTCCTCGAACGGCGTCCCCATCCCCTCGCCGAAACACTGGCAGATGCTGCGCGAGGTTTGTGACCATCATGGCGTCCTGCTCATCATGGATGAGGTAATCAACGGCTTCGGGCGCACCGGCACATGGTTCGCGACGGAGCAGTTCGGCGTTGTGCCGGACATCATGACGATGGCGAAGGGGCTGTCGAGCGGCTACGCGCCGATCGCGGCGGCGGTCGTCCGACCGAGCGTGTATGAGGTCTTCATGCAGGGCGACAACTCCTTTAATCACCTGCTGACCTTCGGCGGGCAAGCGGTCGCGTGCGCCGCGGCGATCAAGAATATCGAGATCATGAAGCGTGAGAAACTGGTGGAGCACGCGGCGGAAATGGGGCCATATCTGCTCCGTGGCCTGCAATCGCTGATGGAGACACATCCATCGATTAGCGATGTGCGTGGGGCGGGCCTGCTGCGTGCAATTGAACTGGTCAAGGACCGGGAGACCAGGGAGAAATGGGGCAAAGAGAGCCCATTCACCAAGCGGCTCAACGAGTTGGTCACCGAGCGCCACTTCCTCAGCCGCGTCTGGGATGTCATTCACATCGCGCCGCCGCTGGTGGTGACGCGCGAGGAGATTGATCGCATCGTTGGCATTCTCGACGACAGCCTGACGATTGCCGAGCGCGAGGCTGGCGTGCGCTAGCGAGTCGGGTTCTTTCGCAATCGGGCGTTTGACGGACGCCCGATTGCGTTATATACTGCGGAAAATCTATGACAGAAACAATTACCGCACCGAGCCGTATAGGAATGCAGGGGCGGTAACGTGATAGTGGGAAGGATGCGGTGAGATGGTCGGCTTCATCGCTCGGCGTCTGGCGCAAGGCGCGGTATTGCTTGCCTTGCTCTCCTTCGTCGTCTTTCTTATGGTCTATCTGGCGCCGGGCGACGCGGCGGATTTCGCGATCAATCAGCGCGCCAACGAGGAGGAAATCCAGCGTTTCCGTCACGAGATGGGGCTTGATCTCCCGTGGTATCGGCAGTACACGCATCTCGCAGGCAACTGGGTCCGGCTGCGCTTCGGCACCTCGATCATTCAGCGCAAACCGGTCGCGACGATCATCAAGCAGCAACTTCCGCGCACCGCCGAAATTCTTGCCCTCTCCATCCTTTTCTCGCTCCTGCTTGCCGTGCCGATCGGCATTGTCTCGGCGATTCGGCAGTACTCGCTCATTGACAACGTAGTGACGGTGCTCTCCTTCGTTGGGATCGCCTTCCCCTCGTTTTTTCTCGCCTTGATGTTGATCCTGCTCTTCGCGGTCAGGCTTCATTGGCTGCCGACCCAGGGCGCGCAGACGATTGGCCAGCCCGCCTCACTTGCCGACCATCTGAAGCACCTCATCCTGCCGGTTCTGACTCTGACGTTGATTCGGACGGCGGGGTGGTCGCGCTATATCCGCTCCTCGATGCTGGAAGTCTTGCGACAGGACTACATCCGTACCGCCCATGCCAAGGGGCTGACGGCGCGCGCCGTCCTTGCCCGGCATGCCTTCCGCAACGCGCTGATGCCGCTCATCACGCTGCTTGGCCTGAGTCTTCCCGATCTCGTCGCCGGTGCGATTGTAACGGAACAGATTTTCAGTTGGAACGGGCTGGGGCAATTGATCGTGACGTCGGCGGGCAAGCGTGATACACCGGTGGTTCTCGCGCTGACGTTGATGTCTGGCGCCGCCATTATTATCGGCAATCTGCTCGCCGATATTGGCTACCACGTTGTTGATCCCCGCATCCAGATGTCGTGACCCGCGATGAACGCGTCAGGAGAGATGATGGATCGGTCTGACATGCGCGGCAATACATGGAGCGTGTGGGGTGAGTGATCGAGCAACGGTCGAAGTTCTCACGCCGGAAGTCGGCGGTGCGGTCGCGTTGGGCGGCATGCGCCGCATCGGCAGCCCCTCGATCTGGCGGCGTTTCGCGAAGAATCGCCTGGCGGTTGCGGGGCTGGTGATCCTTGCCGCGCTCGCATTGGTCGTGACGGTCGGCCCGCTCGTCATCCCGGCGGATAAAGTGACCGCCCAGGTGCGTACCGCGACCTTCGCGCCGCCGAGCCGCGACGCGTGGTTCGGACGCGACGAGTTCGGGCGCGACGCGCTCGTGCGGGCGATTTATGGTGGGCGCATCTCGCTTGGCATCTCGTTCGTCGCGGCGATCGTGACCACGATTATCGGTGTCCTGCTGGGAATCGTGAGCGGCTACGCGGGTGGCATCGCCGACGCGATCGTTGATCGCTTCGTGGAACTGATTCTGACGCTTCCCTTTCTTTTGTTGCTCATCCTGGCCGCCGCAGTGGCGCCGCCATCGGCGACGAGTATCGTCCTGATTCTCGGCTTGTTCGGCTGGCCCGTACTCGCGCGGCTGGTACGCGGCGAGTTCGTCGCCCTCAAGCACCGCGAGTTCATCGAGGCGGCGCGCGCCTGCGGCGCGTCGAACGCGCGGATCGTCTTCGTGCATATCCTGCCCAACGCCGTCGCGCCAATCGTCGTAACGGCCACACTGATCGTCGCCACGAACCTGATCGCCGAGGCGACAATCAGTTTTCTCGGCCTCGGCATCCATCCACCAACGCCAAGTTGGGGAAACATGCTCACCGAGGCGCAGCGGTATCTCATTCAATCGCCCTTCCTCGCCGTCTTTCCCGGCATGCTCATTCTTATCACGGTGTTGTGCGTCAACCTGCTCGGCGACGGCCTGCGTGACGCGCTCGATCCGCGCCAGAAACGATAGCGGCGGCGTGATGCCGCCAGCACCGTTCTTCGACGTGACGAGAGGAGGATGGAGAGCGAACGATTTTCCGTGTGGGGGCCTGAAAGGGAGTAGTGGCGGAGCATAACCGCCAATGACGGAGGATCCCGATGAGCAGCAAGGACACACAGCCGATTGACGCGACACCCGGCCCCGCTGAGGACGATCTGACGTACCTGCGCGCGCGCGTCCAGGCGCTTCAGCATGCGCATCTTGCCCGCCGCCGTCTCCTGCAAGTCGGCGGCGCGGTCTCCCTCAGCACGCTCCTCGCTGCCTGCGGCAGCAGCGCCAGCACCCCAAGCGCGCCGACCGCGACGGCAAATCTCACCGCGCCGAATCCGACCGCCCCGCCGAATGTCAGCGCGCCGACCAGTGCGGCGACCGGTGCGGTAGCGCCGGGAGCGACGACAGCGGCTGCTTCCGCCGCCAGCCCGACACAAGCGGCGAGCAGCGCCACTACCCCGCAAGCGGCGAATCAGACGATTGGCAAACTGACCCTCATCACGGATCCTCACCCGACGTACACGGGCACGCCGACCGATAGCCCGGACACCCTCACGATTATCCGCGGGAACGACGATATTTCCGACCTCAACCCGACGGCGCTCAACAGTTACTCGCCCTACACCTTCGTCTACGATCCCCTCGTCTGGATTGATGAATACACCCTCGATCCGAAACCCTGGCTGGCCGAGAAATGGGATGTGTCTGCGGACGGCAAGACGTACACCTTCTCGCTGCGCAAGGATGTGAAATGGCACGATGGCACGCCATTGACGGCGGATGATGTCGCGTTCTCGATGATTACGTATCGCGACGACCCAGACAGCGGCGTGGCGCGCTTCTTCCCATTGATGAAGAAGGACCCTATCGTTGTAGATGCCAACACTGTCCGGTTCGAACTCGATGACAAGTCTGGCGACTGGATTCTCAATGCATGCAACCAATTCATGCTGCAGAAGAAGCAGTTCGGCGCGTATTGGGACTCGGCCAAGGGCGACAAGGGAGCGAAGACGCTGAAGGGGTTCGACTACGCCGGAAGCAATCTGATCGGTACGGGCGCGTGGAAGCAGGTTAAGTACGATCCGGGTGCGGCACCGCCGAACATCCAGTATGAGGTCAATCCCGACTACTTCCAGGGCAAGCCGCACTACGCGAAACTCATCTTCAAGCAAGTGGATCAGGCCAGTGCGCAACTGACCTCCTGGCTGAACAACGAGACCGACCTGCTCTGGCCGGTGACGGCGACTGACCTCGATCAAGTCTCCAAGCAGGACGGCCTCGTCTACAGCGCGTACGCACTCGCATTCATGAGCGCGTGGATCAACTTCCAGAATCCGAAGTCGGACACACCGGACTTCCTGAAGGATAAGCAGGTCCGACAGGCGCTCTCGATGGGCATTGATCGCAAGGGGTACGCGCAAGCCGTCTTCAAGGGATTCGTGGACGAGACGAAGATCGGCTCCATCGCCTTCCCCTGGGCCTACAACACGAAACTCAAGAACCCCGACTATGATCAGGCGAAGGCGCAGAGCATGCTCGAAGCCGCCGGGTACAAGAAGGACAGCAGCGGCAATCTGCTGGATAAGAGTGGCAAGGCCGTGAAGTTCGTCGCTATTACGTCAACCAGCCAGAGCTACCCGGTCGACAAAATCGCCGTCTCCATGCAGGAGGACTATAAGAAACTCGGCATCGCCATGGATGTCCAGACGCTGGAAACGGCGGCGCTCAAGGCGCGCTGGCAGACATCGCTCGACTATGACCTCTACTTCACAAGCCGCATCCTGTTCGCGGGCTTCTCGGACCTCACCTACTACGGCAGCGAATGGGATGTGCGGAAGACCAAGCAGGGGCGAAACTTCGGTGGCTGGAAAAACGAGCAGGCGGACACGCTGCTCCAACAGATCATTCGCGAGCCGGATCTCACCAAACAGAAGGACCTCCTCGGCCAGTTCCAGGAGATCATCGCCGACGATATGCCCGCCTTCTGGCTCGGCTTCCCACGCGATCTGATCCTCGTCAAGAAGACTATCCAGGGTTACCAACCGAACGCAATGTGGCAGTACTGGGATACGTGGAAACTTTGGAAGACGAAATAAGCAATGAGCAATGAGCAATGAGTAATGAGCGAGTTGTGACCATTGCTCATTGCTCGTTGCTTATTGCTCCGAAGGGGGTAATGAGTGACGTTCGATCGGGAACTGCGCCATGTGCAGTATGGGCCGGGGCGGGCGTTCGTGCGTCATCATCATGGGCCGGGCAGCGGCTATCGCCGCCACCAGCGCTACCTGGCACGACGTCGGGCGAAGGCCGCGAATGGAGAGCCGGTCGAACAGCCCGCGGATCTGCAACCACTGCATCGCGAGGACTTGCAGGGCACCTGGGCGATGGAGCAGGAAGCGGCCTTGACGGGGCCAAAGGCGAAGGAGCGCGCCGAGCAGGTCAAACTCCACGGCCTCGAAGCGGCGGAGAGTATCAAGGATCGCTCGATCACGCTCTTCCGCCGGGGCCGCTGGGGCAGCCAGGGCAGCACCTTCATCGGCGTACCCTTCCTCGAAGACATGCGCGATCTCGGCGGGCAGGACGTCGTTTTTGTCGGCGCGCCGCTCGATGCCGGCACGACCTACCGCCCCGGCACCCGCTTCGGCCCGCAGGCGATCCGGCTGGCCTCCGCGCTCGGCGGCTCCTACAATTCGGGGCGGGGGATCGAACTGCACGAGATGCTTGATATGGTGGACGCGGGCGACATCCAGGTGATCCCCGCCAATATCGAGAAGAGTTTCGACCAGATTGCCAATGCGGTCAGTTACATTCACGAACGCGGCGTTTTTCCCGTTGTGCTCGGTGGCGATCACTCGATCGGCTACCCGGACGTGCGCGGCATGGCGCCGTACGTTGACGGCAACATCGGCATCATTCACTTCGACCGGCACAGCGATTTGAGCGAATCGTCGTTGGACGAGCGGATGCACGGCTCGCCCTTCTTCCATGCGACGAATATCCCGAATGCGCCCGCAACAAATCTCGTGCAGATCGGCATCGGTGGCTGGACGGGATCGAAGGCGGGCATGAAGGTGGCGCGCGAGCGGCATGCGACCGTGATCACCGTGGACGACATAGACCAGTACGGTATCGAGCGCATCATGGAGTACGCGCTGGAAATCGCCTGGCAGAAAGCGCGCACTGTCTGGCTCTCGTTCGATATTGACGTGATGGATCCCGCCTTCGCGCCAGGCACCGGGACGCCGGAGCCGGGCGGCCTCTTGCCGCGCGAGGTCTATCGCATGCTGCGGCTGGCGACCCGCGAAGGATTGGCGGGGATGGAGATCGTCG
>JBPCPB010000263.1:0-2889 GCA_050999735.1 Thermomicrobiales bacterium
CTCCGAAACATTGGGACGTAATGAGGAACGCCTCGGTCTATCGGAGGCTCACTCCCCTTCCTCGCGGGAAGGGGCCGGGGGTTAGGTTCTCCCGCCGCCTTTCCCAACCGCGCGTTTTCCGGCTACACTGCACGATACATAACCGAGGAGTATGCGCGATGGCAGAGAAGGAGGACGTGGCATGGCGAAGACGATAGCGGTCATCGGATTAGGGGCGCTCGGCGAGCCAATTGCGACGACGCTTATTAAGGCGGGGTTTGCGACACTCGTCGTGCCGCATGTCAGCCGCACGTCGGCGGAGCGGCTCAAGTCGCAGGGTGGAACGATTGTGGACACGCCGAAGGAAGCGGCGGCGCAAGCCGATTTCGTGCTCACCTGCGTGCCGGACGGGCCGGAATTGACCGAGACGGCACTCGGCACGAACGGAATCATCGCGGGGGCGAAGGCGGGCACGGTCGTCATTGATATGAGCACCGTCTCGCCGACCTACACGCGCGAGGTGGCGACGAAACTGGCGGAGAAGGGTGTCGGGATGGTGGACGCGCCGGTCTCCGGTGGCCCCGCCCGCGCCGCGACGGGCGAATTGACGATCATGGTCGGCGGCGATGACGCGACGGTCGCGAAGGCGAAGCCGGTGCTCGATGCACTCGGTTCCGGCGGCAAGACGGTCACGCATGTCGGGCCGATTGGCGCGGGCGAGATGGTCAAACTGGCGAACCAGTACATCATCAGCGCGGTCATGATTGCCAACGCCGAGGCGCTGACCCTCGCCGTCAAGGGCGGCGTGGACGCGCAAACAGTGAAGGGCGTCCTTTCCACCGCGACGGCAGGAAATTACCTGCTGAACAACTGGATTGACCGGACGATCTTCAAGGACGAGTACACCCCCGGCTTCTCGATGAAACTGCTGCGCAAGGACCTCAACGCGGCCTTGAACGCGGCGAAGGATTTGGGTGTGCCAACGGAGATCGGCTCCCGCGCGATTGAGTTGTACGACCGGGGCCTCGCCGCAGGGATGGCGGCAGACGACTACAGCGGTGTCAGCCGCTTCGCGCAGGACGCCGCGAATGTCACGATTGCCACCGGCAAGCCGCGCCACGGGGAGGACGCCAAGTGACCGCCACGACGAAAGCCGCACCCGGCACCTACAATGACGGCTCATTGCAAGGGACGTGGGCGCTCGTCCTCGGCGCGTCGAGCGGCTTCGGGGAGGCAAATTCGCTCGCCCTCGCGCGGGCCGGGGCGAATATCATGGGTGTCCACCTCGACCGCCGCAATACGATGCCGAACGTCGAGCGCATCACGGGTGAGATCGAAGGGATGGGGCGGCAGGCGCGCTTCTTCAACATCAACGCCGCCGA
Organism: Thermomicrobiales bacterium; assembly: GCA_050999735.1. Lineage (GTDB taxonomy): Bacteria > Chloroflexota > Chloroflexia > Thermomicrobiales > JALYUS01 > JALYUS01. Next base: position 1,362 of record JBPCPB010000263.1, read on the forward strand.
TCCCGCAGCGCGCACCGAGGCGCTGGACAAAGTCGCAGCGGCGATCGGGCCGGGCGGCGTGCGCGTCGTCCTCCACTCGCTCGCTTTCGGCACCCTAAAGCGGTTCGTCGGCGACGATGTGATCAATCAGAAGCAGATGGACATGACGCTCGATGTGATGGCGCACTCGCTCGTCTACTGGGTGCAGGACCTCGTCGCGCGCGGCCTCCTGAGCGAGGGCGGGCGCGTCTGGGCGATGACCTCGGCGGGCGGGCATCGGGCGTGGCCGTCGTACGGCGCGGTCTCGGCGGCGAAGGCGGCGTTAGAGGCGCATATCCGCCAACTTGCCGTCGAACTGGCGACACAGAAGATTGCCGTCAACGCCATTCAGGCGGGTGTCACCGACACTCCCGCCTTGCGAAAAATCCCCGGCAACGACGCGCTGATCGAGTACGCGGCGCGCGTCAACCCCGGCGGCCGCCTCACGACACCGGACGATGTCGCCAGTGCTATCGTCGCCCTCTCCGGCGCCGGTACCGGCTGGATGACCGGTAACGTCATCCGCGTGGACGGCGGCGAAGACATCGTCGGGTAGCAATGAGCAACGAGCGGGTGCCCTTTGGGCAGTAGCAATGAGTGGAACGTGGCGCAAGTCGCGTTCCATCTCCCCCTTCCTTTTAGGGAAGGGGGCCGGGGGGTTAGGCATGCCGCGCGTTTGTGTCGTCACCGGTGGGGCGAGTGGAATTGGCTATGCGATTGCCGAGCGCTTTCTGCGCGGCGGGGATGCGGTCGTCGTGCTCGACAACAACGCGGCGCAATTGGCGGCGGTAACGCCCGCGCTCGCAGCGCTCGGTTCGGTCGCATGCATTCGTGGCGATGTCTCGGTGGATGCCGATCTCGAACGGGCGGCGGCAGCGGCGGACGGACTCGGCACGCTCGGCGTCTGGGTGAATAACGCCGCGTACAACATCATCGGCGCGATCCACGAGATTGACCGCGCAACCTACGACCGGGGCATGGCGGTGGATTTCGGTGGTGTCTTCTGGGGTACGGCGATTGCTGTGCGCCGGATGCTCGCGAGCGGTGGCGGGAACATCATCAACATTTCGTCGGTGCAGGCGCTCGTCGGGCTGCGCGGCTTCCCGGCCTACGCGGCGTGCAAGGGGGCGATTATCTCGCTGACGCGGCAGGTGGCGGCGGAGTATGCCGGGCACAACATCCGCTGCAACGCCATCGCGCCGGGCCTGATTGTCACGCCGATGAACGACAAACTACTCGCCGAATCCGACGATCCGGAGGCGCTAAAGAAATCATGGGACATTCTCTGCCCGACCGGCCGCTACGGTAAACCGGAAGACATCGCAGAGACCGCCTGATTCCTCGCCTCAGAAGGCGCTTCCTTCATCACCGGCCAGGTCATCCAGGTGGACGGCGGCGCCACCATCGTCGCGCGTGGTCAGTGACGGAAAGAGGATGCAAGCGCAGAGGACGCAGAGGACACAGAGAGCACAGAGAAAACAAGAGAAAAAGAAATGGATGCATCCAATCC
>JBPCPB010000361.1:0-5114 GCA_050999735.1 Thermomicrobiales bacterium
CTAGTACAGACGAACAAGGTGCCCTAAACCGCACAGCCCCTACGCAATTGACTGCGCGATGGCTGCGAGCGCGTCGGCGTCCAGTCCCGCGTCGCGGTCGCCGCCGAGGAGAAGTACCACGTCGGGCCGTTCCACTACCAGCCGCCCTGTCGTCACTGGCTGGCCGTCGGGTCGTTTCATGCCGCTCGGCGCATCATCAATGTAGACGGCGGGGTAGCCGCCCACGGTCATCTGCCGCGGCGCGCCCGGCGCGCCGCTGAAACTCGGGTGGGACCCGGGTGCATCATAGGTGATGATCAGCGGGGGCGCGCCGCTGCGCCCGTACGTCACGATGACCTGCTGGGGCGGTGTCGCCGGGTCCGGCTGGAAGAGTTGCATCGTCGTCAGTCCGTACCCTGCGGGGACGCTCTGCGGCAGGTTCACCGGGAACGCCACCGCCCGCTGCGCCTCGGCGAGCGTCACCGTGCGGAAGGGGCCACCTCCCGGTGGCGTCGTGGGGATGAGGATGCGTTGCCCGCCCGGCTGCCCCGGCTGCGGCTCTTCGCGCACAACGAGTGCCTTGAACCAGTTCCCTGCCGCATGGATCACCCCCGGTGCGACGACAGCGGTGCCGAGGAACGCGAGCACGACGATGAGGAGCGCTGCGGCAAGCACGGGGCGCAGAAAACGCAAGTGACGAGCGGGACGCCGTTCCGCTTCGATTCGTGCCCGCACGCGCGTCGTCACGTCGAAGCGCGGCTCGTCCCGCCGCATCGCCGCCAGCCGCATGCGCAGTCGCTCGTCGTCGGGGTGATCCGGCCGGTCGTCCGATGGTCCTGTCACGGTGCGGCGTCTCCCGTCATCTCCTCATACAGCACCCGAAAGCGTTCCTTGGCCCGCGCGTAGCGCATCCGCGCGGTATTGGCCGTCACGCCGAGCGCGGCGCCCGCCTCGTCATAGGAGAGATCTTCCCCGGCGCACAGGAGCAGTACCGCCCGGTCGTCGGCGGAGAGGCGGGCGAGCACTTGGCGAACGGCATCCGCCTCTTCTACAGAAGAGAACGGATGGATCGCGAATTCCATACGGTCGCTCTCGAACGGGAGCCAGCGAATCCGTCGCTGCCGACGGAGATGGTCCCGCGCGAGATTCGTCGCGATACGGAAGAGCCAGGCGCGGAAGGCGCCAACAGCGCGCGCAGTCGCCAGCGCACGATAGGCGCGGAGGAAGGTCTCCTGCGTCAGGTCGGCAGCCGTCTCCCGGTCGCCCACGAGGCGGTAGAGGTAGCCACCGATCCGCTGCTGGTATCGCTCGACCAGCGCGGTGAACGCCGCCGTGTCGCCATCCATTGCGGCGCGGACGAGGGCTTCATCGTCGCCGTTGCGGTTGCCCATGCCACCCTACGTATTCTGACGAACGGGGAGCGGCGAATCGCACGCAGCCTCCGCGATCAGGCGCAGAAGTAGTTGTAGTACGGGTTCCCGTTGCCGTCCAGACATTGCTGCCGGTACATATTGCCGGCGCAGCAGAAGCCGTCCACGCAGATGTTCGAGCCGGTATACTCCGCATCGGGCGAACACGAGTCTGCCATGCGGGCGGGGCGGGCCTTGACGCCGGGGGGAAGGAGTCGGGGGTGCCCGGTGTACGGATGGACCTGGCCATTCGATGTTGGCGAGGCTGCGGCGTCTACCGACGTTTGTATCGCTACCCCCGTGATACCCGCGAGCGATGCACCGCCCACGATCTTGCCGATGTGCTTCAACGCTCCGCGCCGCGAGGTGCCGGGGCGACCATCGCGCTGCTCGTTATCCGAGGTCTGTCCCATCTGTTTCTCCTTCGCCCACTATCCCCAATAAGGAGACGCATCATAACACTGGACCTCCGCGAGAAAAACAACGCTCGTTCAACTATGCTCTGCCATGATTACCCTGATTTGATGCGTTCGGCGCTTCAGGATAATCCGTGCGTTACCCATTGGGCGACGTGAGCACTGAGGCGCCTATGGCGACCCGCTCCATTTGGCGCTCTATTCCGTGCAACAAAAGACACGGTGTCTGGTTGCCAGCGACAGCGGCGGAGCGATACCTGTTCATCTTCCTGGCCTATCCGGTGGCATCCATTTTGCACGGTATTGAACGGGACATCGTTCGTTGAAAGGAGCCGAGCATCCATGAGTACGACGCAGCAACGGCACAAGAGTATCCGCGAACTGACCGCCGGTCACAAGGTCGTTGGCTTTATTACTATCGGTGAAGACGGCAAGCCGAATTGCCGGGCGATGATGACGCAGGAAGCGGAACCGGATATGGATCTCTGGTTCGCCGCCCGCCTCGATTCCGAGAAGGTAGACGAACTACGCAAGAACCCGAAGGTCGGTCTGTATTACTACAACACGCGGGATTGGTCGTACGCCACGATTGGTGGCACCGTCGAGGTGATCAAAGACACCGCGCGATTCAAGAAGTACTGGAAAGAAGACTGGCGCCGCTGGTTCCCGAATGGGCCGGATGATCCCAATGCGGTGCTTCTGAAGGTGGACGCTGATGTCGTTACCTACGAGGATGGGGGCGAACCTGTCACGTTCCATCCGAAGTAGCAGCCATAACGCGGGCTGGATACGAATGAAGGGCGGTTGCGGTGCAGCCGCCCTTCTCGGTGTGTTGTAGCCCCTCTGGGACGGTGAAACGCTTGCAAGAAAACTCCTCGACCGCGTTGTTGCACGCGGAAAGGGCGGGATGGTATACTGTCGCATCGCCGTGCAGACGGCGCCCCAAAACATGTGCCGACGTGGGAAAATGCAGGTGGGGTCACACCGCGTGACGAGTGCCGTACGCGGGATGTCGGTGTATCGGCGGGGAGAAACGGTCGTAGGGTCAGCCGCCGTTGGGCTGCCCATCGCCCCATGTAGGGGAGGTAAATCGGTATGGCAGTAGCGAAGGCGCCAGCCAAGACTCGGAAGGGTTCGTGGGACGGGCAGGGTTCGCTCCTCGATGTGGAAAATCTCAAGACGCAGTTCTTCACGCAAGACGGCGTCGTCAAGGCCGTGGATGGCGTCTCGTTTCACGTCAATCCCGGTGAAACGCTCGGCATTGTCGGCGAGTCCGGCTGCGGCAAGTCCATCACGGCGCTCTCCCTGATGCGCCTGATTCCGACGCCGCCGGGCAAGATCGTGGACGGTAAGATCACCTTTCAGGGCGACAATATTCTCGAAATGAGTGATGAGGAAGTTCGCAATGTTCGGGGCAACCGGATCGCGATGATCTTCCAGGATCCAATGACATCGCTGAACCCCGTCCTCACCGTGAATCGCCAGATCAGCGAGGCGATCATGCTCCATCTCGGCATGTCGAAGGCGGAGGCGCGCGAGCGGTCCGTCGAACTGCTGAAGATGGTCGGCATCCCAAATGCCGAGGAGCGGGTAGGCCAGTACCCGCACCAGTTCTCCGGCGGTATGCGTCAGCGCGTGATGATCGCCATGGCGCTCTCCTGCAACCCGGACCTGATCATCGCCGACGAGCCGACGACGGCGCTCGACGTGACGATTCAGGCGCAAATCCTCGAACTCCTGACGAAGATCCAGGCGGATCGTGGCACCGGCCTCATCATGATTACGCACGATCTCGGTGTCGTCGCCGGCATGACTGACCGCGTGAATGTCATGTATGCCGGGCACATCGTGGAGACCGCGTCCACTGATGAACTGTTCGCGAATCCGCGCCACCCGTACACACTCGGCCTCCTCAACTCGATCCCGCGTCTCGATGATCTGGATAAGGGCCGGTTGAAGCCGATCCGCGGCCTGCCACCGGACTTGATTGACCTGCCAAACATGTGTCCCTTTGCGCCGCGCTGCGACTATGCGGAGGAACAGTGTTTTCAACAGAATCCGCTCCTGCGCGAGGTCGTGCCCGGTCATGAGATCGCCTGCTGGTTCAACATCGTCAACGGGGAGAAGGTGTCATAATGGCGGACCAGATGGCCTCAACCGAAACAAAGGCGACGACGAACGGCGTGACCGGTGTCGGTGAGACGCTGTTGGAAGTCAATGACCTGGTGATGCATTTCCCGCTCACACGGGGCATCATCTTACAGCGCAAAGTCGGTGCGGTGCAGGCGGTAGACGGGGTCTCCTTTTCCGTCAAGAAGGGCGAAACGCTCGGCCTCGTCGGCGAGTCCGGCTGCGGCAAGAGCACGACCGGCCGCGCGATCCTGCAACTCTACAAGCCAACGTCCGGCGAAGTGAATTTCCAGGGCAAGGACCTGACGAAACTGGACGCGGGCGATATGCGCAAGATGCGCCGGCATCTGCAAATGATCTTCCAGGACCCGTATGCCTCGCTCAACCCGCGCATGACGGTCGGCTCGATCATCTCCGAGCCGATGCAGATCCATAACCTTGTGGATCGCGGCCATCGCAACCAGCGCGTGCAGGAACTGCTGGAGACGGTCGGTCTCAACCCCTATTTCGCGAACCGTTATCCGCACGAGTTCTCCGGCGGCCAACGCCAACGCATCGGTGTTGCCCGCGCGCTCGCCGCGAACCCCGCCTTCATTGTCGCTGACGAGCCGGTCTCCGCGCTTGACGTTTCGATCCAGGCGCAGATCGTCAACCTGCTCGAAGACTTGCAGGAGCAGTTCAATCTGACCTATCTCTTTATCGCGCACGACCTCTCGGTCGTAAAGCACATTTCCGACCGCGTCGCCGTGATGTACCTCGGCAAGATCGTCGAACTCGCCTCGCGCGATACGATCTACGAGGAGCCGTTGCACCCGTATACGAAGGCGCTCCTCTCCGCCGTGCCAATCCCGGACCCGGTAATCGAGAAGAAACGCGAGCGAATTATCCTCACCGGCGACGTGCCCAGCCCGATCAACCCGCCGAGCGGCTGCCACTTCCACACGCGCTGCCAGTACGCCATCAAGGGCACCTGCGATGTGATCGAACCACCCTTCGAGGACAAGGGTAACAACCACTTCGTTGCCTGCCACCTCTATACCGCCGAAAGCCCGAATGCCGAGATCAAGCCGACGGCATCGGTGGGGGATTAGTTCGGGAAACCTCACCCCCGGCACAGATCCCGTGGGGGGGGGGGGGGGGGGGAGCGGGGGTGATGGCGGGGGTGGGGTAGTCCTCTCCC
>JBPCPB010000423.1:0-6628 GCA_050999735.1 Thermomicrobiales bacterium
TTCTGCTGTCTTTTTTCCCGGCCCCGCCGAGCAGAGCACCCCCCTCTCCCCCCCCCCCACCACCGGGTTAAGTTGTCAAGGGTTCATTAGCCTGCGTTCTACAATAGGAACGCAGGCTGAATCTGCCCAAAGGGCGCCCGGCTACTACGCTATCTTTTGGGCGGCTGATCGGCGCGCACGCCGTTGATGGCGTTGCGGATGATGCGCTCGATGTCTTGAAGCGAGACGCGGCGGGGATTGATGGCGATGTTGCCGCTCTTCATCGCGTCGGCGGCAATCGCGGCGACCTGCTCCTCGGTCACGCCAACCTCGCCGAGCGTCTCCGGGATGCCGACATCGCGGCTGAGGGCGCGCACCGCCTGAATGCTCGCCTGCGCGGACGCATTCCAGATCACCTGTGGGTTATCACCGGACAACGCCCGGCCAATCTCCACGATCCGCTGGCCCGCGCCAATCGCGTTGTACTCCATCACGTACGGCAGCAGGATCGCATTGGCGACACCGTGCGGCGTGCCGACGTAGGAGGTGACCGGGTGCGAAATGGCGTGGACGATGCCGAGACGATTCTGCGAAAACCCCATTCCGGCCATCGTCGCGGCGACCGCCATATGCGCCATCGCCTCGCGGTTGCCGTTGGCGACAGCGGGCCGCAGGTACATGCCGATCAGCCGGATCGCGTGAATATCGAGGGCGTCCGCGAAGGGCTGGACATTTTGATTCGTGTACGACTCAATCGCATGCGTGAGCGCATCCATGCCGGTCGCGGCAATCAAGGGCGCGGGCATTTTCAGGAACAGGTCGGGGTCAATGATGGCCACACGTGGCACCGCGCGCGGCGAGGCAATGGACATTTTCCAGTGGCGCGCTTCGTCGGTGATGACAGCGAACGGCGTCACCTCGGAGCCGGTGCCGCAGGTTGTCGGCACGCAGACGAAGGGTGGCAGATCGGTGCGGACGGCATCGGGCTTCCCCTCGTACGCCGCGATCGTGCCGCCGTTCGTCGCGAGGATGCCGACCGCCTTCGCGACATCCATCGGGCTACCACCGCCGACCGCGACGATCGCGTCGCATCCGCCGGACTGGTACGCCGCGAGCGCCGCTTCCACCGTGCCGATGCTCGGGTTCGGCTCGACCGCGTCGAAGAGCGTCGCGGAGACATCCGCCGCCGCGAGGCTGGCGCGCACGCCGTCGAGCAGGCCCGCGTTGACGACGCCACGATCCGTGACGACGAGCGCGGCGGAGCCACCAAGCGCCGCCACTTCGCGACCGGTCGCCTGAACGGTGCCGCTCCCAAAGATAACGCGCGTCGGCGCGTGGAAAAGATACTGTCGTGTAACGTCCATTGGGGTAATCCTCCCGCGATCCGCCAGCCAACCATCCAGACGACCATGCTAGCGCATCTGGCCGCGCGGTGCATCATGCCGACACGCTCGGATCGTTATTTTCCCTTGTCATAGCCCGTCAGTTCGACATATCCCGATCCGGTGATCGGCCCGCCGCCCTTTGTGCCCGTAATTGTGCAATCGCCCTCCCAATAAACGACGCTCGTGGACCGTCGGGTATCGAGTTCCGCATTCGGGATCACCGGTGTATAGGTGAGGTCCATCGCCGGGACATCGCCCTTCGCCTGCACCGTCACATGCCAGGCGCTCGGATAATTGATGTGGGTTGTCGGGCTGGTCCATGTCCCGAGTGCTGTGATCGCGAATTGGTCGTGCGAGAGTTCGACAGCGGGGACGGGCTTCGTCGGCGAGCACCCCTGCGGGCAGGGCGGCACATACTCGCCGAATGTTTGGAGAATGGTCCCGGACGGATCGCGGAGGTTGTAGATCATCATCTCGCTGTTGTCGTCCAGTTGGGTACTGAACCAGTCCCAGCCGCCATTCGTGGGCAGGAAGTTGCCCCACTGATGATCGAACCAGAGGGCGCCGTCCACGATTGTCTTCGCCGTTCCGCCCACGCTAATCGTCCCACTTGGTCGCATGCGCGTGCGGCTGTAGTAATAACTGCTGCCACCAGGCCCATAACTGAACTGGCCGCCGCCTTGCAGGACCGGCCCCTTGCTGTCGGTCGCCGTCAGGTCAATCGCATACGCGCCGGATGTCATGCGCGCGTGCAGTTGATCGGCGCCATTCAGCCCGTGCATCGTCCAGTCGTTGACATGGAGATCGAAACCGCTCGTGCCGCCGAAGGTGACATCGCGGGCGATAGCGCTCGCCTCGTCGTACGCGAAGGCGTGGGTCTGCACGTCAATGACGGCGAAATGCGATGCGTAGCCAATCGGGAAATCGGCGCGACTGCCTTGAAAGATGACGTACTCGACGCCGTAGCGCGCGCCATCGGCGGTCTGCAGATGGCCGGTGAAGTACCACCACTCGGTGATGTCGGTATGCGGCGCCTCATCCGCCGGGAAGTGGATGACGGTGCCCGGCACCGGCCCCGCCGTGCTGGCGGGAACCGTCGCCGCACCCGCATTCGGCACCGGCGTCGGGAATGATTGCCTGACGCCCGAACCACTACCGCCGCAGCCAGTGAGCATGATGAACAGGGCAATGAAGAATATGCGCGAGGGAAAACGGCGCTGCATGATTTGGTTACTCCTTCAACCCATTATCGGGGGCTGACCGGCTCTTTGTCGCGTGCATAGATCGGTACAGGAGCCGTGTCGTCGTCAAACGAACCTTCAAGGGCGAGGGCATGGCGGGGCAGGAAGCGCAGGAGCCAGTGGGGCGCGTACCAATTCCAATCTCCCAACAGGCGCATCGTCGCGGGGACGAGCAGGGCGCGCACCACCGTCGCATCCACGGCGACGGCGACGGCGACGCCGAGGCCGAGCGCCTTGACGAGCACAATGTCCGCCGTCACAAACGACGACGCGACGAGCACGACGATCAGCGCCGCGCTGGTGATAATCCGCGCGCTCCGCTCGATGCCGGTCGCCACGCTCTGGGCGTTGTCACCGGTCGCGTCGTACGCCTCCTTGATGCGGCTGAGAAGGAAGACTTCGTAGTCCATCGAGAGGCCAAAGAGCGTGCAGAACATGATGATTGGCAGCGTCGGTTCGATGAAGTGCAAGGCCGTGAAGTTCAACAATCGCCCGAAATGGCCGTCCTGGAAGACGAAAACGAGCATGCCGTAACTGGCGATGATGCTGAGGGCATTCATGACGATTGCCTTGAGCGGCAGGACGACGGAGCGGAAGAGGAGTAGCAGGACGACGTAGGTTGTCAGGACAATAAAGAGCAGCGCAATTGGGAAGGAGTGATAGAGACCGTTGACGACATCGAGGACACCGGCGGTCGCCCCCGTCACTTGAAAGGTCATGCCGTTGCCGATGGCGCTGTTGCGCAACTTGGCGACGAGGGCGCGCGATTCCGACGAATTCGACGGGTACTTGCTGATGATTGAAATGAGCGTTGTGTCACCACGGGCATATTGATGCGCGAATTGCGTGAGGTACGGGTCCTGAAGATCGGCGATGTTGCGATAATAGACCTGGTACTGCGAGAGTGTGAGGCGTGGGTCCACGGAGACGATGCTTTCGACGCGCGCGACGCGCGGATCGGTCTGGACATTGCGGACGAAATCGTACAGGTAGGTCAGATTCGCCGCGTTGAATGCCGTCGTGCCCGGCTTCGTCTTCACGACGACGAGGATGGGGGTCGTCTCGCTCGCGTTGAACTCTGTATTGAGGATGTCGTACACCTGCCTGCTCTGTACCGATGGCGGCACAATCGAGGCATCCGGGCTACTGAAGGTGATGTGCAGAAAGGGCGTGCCGAGTAGCAGCAGGAGGCCGAGCGTCGGCACGAAGACGGCAATCGGATGGCGCATGACGAGATGCGCGACACGCGCCCACAGACCATCGCCTTCCCGTTGCGCCTTGCCCCCACGAAGGAACGTCACGAACGTGCGCAGCGAGAGCGCGTCTATCCGCGTGCCGACAATCGAGAGCAGCACCGGGAGCAGCGTCGTCGCGGCGAGCACGGAGACGACGACGACGACGATCCCGCCGATCCCGATTGAGACGAGCAGGTTGATGTGGAAGGTGAGGAGCGCGCACAAACCGATCAGCACCGTCAGGCCGCTGTAGGCGACTGCCTGGCCCGCTGTGGCGAGCGTCCGTGCCACCGCCTCCGGCACGTCATGGCCATGCGCCAATTCTTCACGGAACCGGCTGGAGAGGAAGAGCGAGTAATCGAGGCCGAGACCGAGACCGAGGAGCGTCGCGAGGTTGACGGTGAAAATCGAGAGTTCCATCAGCGTGCCGAGTGCGTAAATCACGGCGAGGATAACGACGACACCCACGCCGCCAACCAGCACCGGTAAACCCGCCGCGAGAACGCTGCCGAAGACGATCAGGAGCGCGACGACGGCAATCGGGAACGCCACCGCTTCCGCACGGGCGAGGTCGCGCTGGCTGACGGTCTCGACATCCGCGTAGAACGCGGGGCCACCGCCGATGTGCATCGTCAAGTCCGGTGGCGGGGTGATCGCGGCGGTGATCTTTGGCATCAGTTTCGCCGCCGCTTCGGTATCCGTGGCGAGGCTGACGACCTCGAAGGCGGTGCGCCCATCGCGCGAAATCTGCCGGGGGTTGGCCGCGTGGCTCAACACCGTCGTTTGAACGTCTAATTTGCTCAGCCCGGCGAGGGAGGCATTCGTCTCCGCGATGAATCGTGGGTCCGTCGCGAGCAGGGACGGATCGTTACTTGAATAGGTAACGATGACATTGCTCGTACTGTAGCCGAGGTCGTTGGCGAGCGTCGTCGCTGCCTTCGAACTCTCAAGCGCCGGATCCGCGAAACCGCCAACGCGTAGCGGTTCGGTGACGCGCGGCGCGAAGGGAAGCGCGAGGCCAAGCACGACAACCCAGAAGGCGAGGACGAGCCAGCGGAACCGATAGACGAGCCGACCAAAGGCGTAAAACACGGATTACTCTTTTCGTCATTTCATTGACGTTCATCGCGACGCTGCGACCGAACCACGTTGCTCGCACGGCTGGCAACACCCGTGCCGCATCTCCATAGCAGCATAGCGCGTTTTCACCGAACCGGATGTGTCCGCCCCATGATACCCGCATGGGTAAAGAGATCGCTCTGGACGTTATAATGTGAACTGCCGACAATGAGTTTGTTGTATACTGTTTCTTACAATGTCAGTGTGCGTGGACTATCCGAGCAGCGCGACGATACGAAGAGGGTTGATACCGTGTCCCCATTATCTCCATCTCTTTGTCCAATCATCGTCGGTCGTGACGCCGGACTGGCACGCAGCGCCGGACTACTCAGCGCGGCCAGCGAAGGGGCGGGCGCGCTGCTCTTCATCTCCGGCGAGGCGGGCATCGGCAAAAGCCGGTTCGCCCGGGCATTGATGGAGACCGCCCGATGGCGCGGGTTCTCTCTCTTAATCGGCGCGTGCCAGGAACACGACCGCGATTTTCCCTACGCGCCCTTGCTCGACGCGCTCCGGCATCTGCTGCACCATGGCGGTGCCGACGACCTGGCGGCGCTCCTGCGGGCGGAAGGGGGCGCCATCGCGCGTCTGCTCCCCGAACTGGATGCCGCGCATGCCGCTCCGCCCATGCTCCCGCCGGAACATGAGAAGCGCCGCATCTTCGAGGCATTCGTCCATCTGTTCAATCGCTTCGCGGCGTGTCGGCCGCTCGTTGTCGTCGTGGAGGACGTGCATTGGGCGGACGCGACCAGCCTCGAATTGCTCCATCTCCTCGCCCGGCGGCTCCAGACGGCGCGCGTGCTGTTCGTGGTCACTGCACGAAGCGACGAGCCGGGCAGCGGCCTCGATCACTGGCTCGGTTCCTTGCAGCGCAACCGACTGGTGACCGAGGAGCGACTGACGCCGCTCACGGAGCCGGAGGTAGCGCGGATGATTGGTGCGATCCTCGACACGCCGCTCGCCGTGCCGGTCATGGCGGCGATCAATCAGCGCGCGGAGGGCAATCCCTTCTTCATCGAAGAACTACTGCATGCGCTGACGGGGGAGAGGGAGCCGGGTGGGTGGGGCGGATGGAAGGCGGCGACCAGTCGCTATATCCCCATCGCTGTGGCGGAGACCGTCCGGCGGCGGCTCGATACGCTCGATGCGTGGACGCAGGATGTTGCTGCGCTGGCGTCGGTCGTCGGGCGGCGGTTCTCGTTCGATTTGCTCCGCACGCTGACTGATTTCGATGAAATAATGCTGACGGAGGCGCTCCGCCAACTGATCGCCGCGCGACTCGTGATCGAGGAGGATGCGGATGACGCGCATCTGTTCGCTTTTCGCCACGCCCTGACGCGGGACGCGATCTACGGGCGTTTACTCGGCCCGGAATTGCGTCGGCTCCATCACCGGGTGATGCGGGCGTTCGCGATGGAGCCGTCCGGGTGGTCGCGTCCCGCCGATGGCGTGTTGGGCTACCACTCTTTCATGGCAGAGGAGTGGGAACGCGCGCGGGAGCAGTGCCAGCGGGCGGGGGAGCAGGCGCTCGCGCTGGCGCGGAAGAGCGGCTGGCGAAAAGGCGAATCCTGGAGCCTCTCCTGTCTCGCCTTCTGTGTGGCCGCACAGGGAGATTACGCGCGTGCCTTTCCGTGGGCGGAGCAGGCGCGACAGATCGCGGACGAGATTGAAG